>JAEHDT010000305.1 GCA_016880225.1 Gemmatimonadota bacterium
CGCACGGCGCTGGCGCTCGTCGGCGTGGACAAGACCGAGCTCGCGCGCGGCGACGTCGCGGTGACGGGCTCCGGGTGGCGGGCGACGACGCTGCTCGACGCGGCGGTCGAGCTGCTGCCGGTGAGCCGCAAGCCGATCGCGTCGCGGACCCGTGTGCGCCTGCATCTCGGGACCGCCGAGGTTCTGGGCCGCCTGGTGCAGACCCGCCCGATCGCTCCCGGGACCAGCGGGCTGGCGCGGCTGCTCCTCGAAGCGCCACTGGTGGCGCGGGGCGGCGACCGCTTCGTGCTGCGGTCGTTCTCGCCTGTCACCACGATCGGTGGGGGAACGGTGCTCGACCCCTTTCCACCGCAGCACAGCCGGCTGCGCCGGCGCCGGCTGGGCGCCGCTCAGGGAACCGCGGAACGGCTGGGTGTCCTCGCCGCGGAAGCGGGGCTCGCGGGCATCGCCACCGACACTCTGGCGGTGCGCCTTGGTGTTCCCCCGGATCGTGTGACGGCCGTCATCGCCGAGGCGGGGGACGCGCTGCTAGCATTGTCGAACACCGTCGTGATGCGGGAGGCGGTGCGCGCCGAGGCGGCGCGGTTGGCGGAAGTGGTCCGGCGTCACCACGAGGAGCATCCGCTCGATCCAGGGATGTCGCTGCAGGCCCTCCGGGCAGCGGTGAGGGCGCCGGCGCCTCCGTCCACTGTACTCGACGCCGTGCTGAAGCACGCTGCCGATACACGCGCGCTGGTGGTTGCCGGGAGCCTTGTTCACCTCCCGGGCTGGCGTCCTGCATTGGACGCGCGGTCGAGCGACGCCCGGGACAGGTTGCTCCGGCGTCTCAGTGAGGCCCGCTGGCAGATCCCCACTGTGAGCGAGCTCGAGCGCGAGTTTCCGGGCGCTCCGGTCCGCGCTCTGCTCTCGCACCTCGTGCGGGCCGGCACGGCCGAGCCGATCGACACCGAGCGCTATGCCGCCACGGGGGCGCTCGCCGACGTCCGCGCCGCGCTCGAGGCCGCGCTCGGCGAGCTCGGCTCGGCCACGCCGGCCGACCTGCGGGATCGGTTCGGTCTCACGCGCAAGTACTTGATCCCGTTGCTCGAATGGGCGGACCGGCACGGCGTCACGCGCCGCGCGGGCGATGCCCGCGTCCTCGCGAGGTTGACAGCGGGGAACGGCGACCCCTAGTATTGAACCAGCGCCCTGGAAGCACGGTATTACCAGCAACGTAAGGAGAGGCGTTTCGATCTTTTCTCGTTCGCACGAGGAGTGCTGGATGACGCGGTACGCCTGGGCGCTGCTGAGCCTTGGCCTGTGGGTGACGGGGACGGCAGGTGTGACACGGTCGGCGTCGGGCCAGACCCCGCCATCCGCGATCGGGCCCCAGCAGAATCGCTCGAACCCGTTCAACCCGGCGACCACCATCCCCTTCAGGGTCAGCGGGGAGCTGTTCCTCAAAGGTCACCGGCCCGTGGTGTCGTTGCGGATCTACAACGTGCTCGCCCAACTCGTGGCGATCCCGATCCTGCGGGGCACGGACAAGCCGCTCGACAGCCTGGCGCTGAGCTGCCCCACCCAGTTGGGGTGCGCCTACAGCGCGTACTGGGATGGCTACGTGCACACCACCGGGAAGCCGGCGGCGTCCGGCGTCTACATCTACCAGTTGGTGATCGACGGCAAGCGGTTCACCAAGAAGATCGTCGTCAGGTAAGGGTCCTGCCATAACGGCACCTTTCCGGGGCACGGACGTTGCCCTGAGGTGCCGGCAACCATGATCAAGCCCGAACGTCTCACCGTGAAGGCGGCGGAAGCCCTGCAGCAAGCGGCGGCGCAGGCGCGCGCGCGGGGCAATCCTGTCGTCAACGATGCTCATCTGTTCCACTCCCTGCTGGCACAGGACGACGGCATCGTCGTCCCATTGCTCCAGAAGGCCGGGTTGAACGTCGCGCAGCTCACGGCCGATACGGAGCGTGAGCTCGAGCGCTTTCCCAGGCAGTCGGGCACGGCCGCGGAGCCCACGCTGTCGCGCGAGGTGTCGCGGGTGCTCGACCGCGCCGACGAGGAAGCCAAGGCGTTGGGCGACGCCTACGTGTCCACTGAACACCTGTTGCTTGCCCTGCTCGAGGAGAAGGGGACGACGGCCAAGCAGCTGCTTTCCGCCGCCGGGGTGGAGCGCGACGACCTCATGGCGGCGCTCCAGGGCGTGCGCGGTACGCACCGCGTGACCGATCAGGAGCCGGAGCAGAAGTATCAGGCGCTGGAGCGCTTCACGCGGGACCTGACCGAGCTGGCACGGAAGGGCAAGGTCGACCCCGTGATCGGGCGGGACGAGGAGATTCGCCGCGTGATGCAGGTCTTGTCGCGGCGTACCAAGAACAATCCGGTGTTGATCGGCGAGCCGGGCGTCGGCAAGACGGCGATCGTCGAAGGGCTCGCCCAGCGCATCGTGAACGGCGACGTCCCCGAGTCGCTGCGCAACAAGCACCTCGTGGCGCTCGACCTGGGAGCGCTGATCGCGGGCACCAAATATCGCGGCGAGTTCGAAGAGCGCCTCAAGGCAGTGCTCAAGGAAATCACGAGCGCGGAGGGGAGGTACGTCGTCTTCATCGACGAGCTTCATACCCTGGTGGGCGCGGGCGCCGCCGAAGGTGCGGTGGACGCCTCCAACATGCTGAAGCCGGCTCTGGCGCGCGGCGAGCTGCACGTCGTCGGCGCGACGACGCTAGACGAGTACCGCAAGCACATCGAGAAGGATGCGGCCCTCGAGCGGCGGTTCCAGCCGGTGTACGTGGGAGAGCCGTCGGTCGAGGACACCATCGCGATCCTACGCGGCCTGAAGGAGCGCTACGAGGTGCACCACGGCGTGCGGATCACCGACAACGCGCTCGTGGCGGCGGCGACGCTCTCGCACCGCTACATCGGCGACCGGTTCCTCCCCGACAAGGCGATCGACTTGGTGGACGAGGCCGCGAGCCGCCTGCGGATCGAGATCGACTCGCTTCCGCAGGAGATCGACGAGGTGGAGCGCAAGATCGTACAGCACGAGATCGAGCTC
This sequence comes from Gemmatimonadota bacterium, assembly GCA_016880225.1. Classification (GTDB taxonomy): domain Bacteria; phylum Gemmatimonadota; class Gemmatimonadetes; order Gemmatimonadales; family GWC2-71-9; genus AG41. The sequence goes on from JAEHDT010000305.1 coordinate 3,041, forward strand.
GCGGCGCTCGCCAAGGAAAAGGACAAGGCCTCGAAGGAGCGGCGCGGGAAGGTCGAGCAGGAGCTCGCCGAGCTGCGGGAGCGGTCCAAGGTGATGAAGGCGCAGTGGCAGGCGGAGAAGGAGGCCATCGGCGGGCTGCAGGCGAAGAAGGCGCAGCTCGAGCAGCTCCGCGGTGAAGCGGAGCAGGCGACGCGCCGCGGCGACCTGCAGAAGGCCGCCGAGATCACCTACGGGAGGATTCCGGCGCTCGAGAAGGAGATCGGCGAAACCGAAAAGCGGCTCGGGCAGATCCAGAAGAAGGGAAAGTACCTCAAGGAAGAGGTCGACGCCGACGACATTGCCGAGATCGTGGCCAAGTGGACCGGGATCCCGGTGACCAAGATGCTCGAGTCGGAGCGCGAGCGGCTCACGCGCCTCGAGGCCGAGCTGGGGCACCGGGTCGTCGGACAGCCGGAGGCCCTCGCCGCGGTGTCCAACGCGGTGCGCCGCGCGCGCGCCGGCCTGCAGGACCCCAACCGTCCCACGGGCTCGTTCATCTTCCTCGGTCCCACCGGAGTCGGAAAGACGGAGACCGCCCGCGCGCTCGCCGAATTCCTGTTCGACGACGAGAAGGCGATGGTGCGCCTCGATATGTCGGAGTACATGGAGAAGCACGCCGTCGCCCGCATGATCGGCGCGCCGCCGGGCTACGTCGGCTACGAGGAGGGAGGCCAGCTCACCGAGGCGATCCGCCGGCGCCCCTATGCCGTGGTCCTGTTCGACGAGATCGAGAAGGCGCACCCCGACGTCTTCAACGTGCTGCTGCAGATCCTCGACGAGGGCCGGCTCACCGACTCGCAGGGCCATACCGTCGATTTCCGGAATACGGTCCTCATCATGACGTCGAACCTCGGGTCGCAGTACATCCTCGAGATGGGGACCCAGAACTGGGAGCAGGTTGAGACCAAGGTGCTCGAGCTGTTACGCCAGACCTTCCGGCCGGAGTTCCTGAACCGGGTGGACGACACGATCATCTTCCGGCCGCTCGCGACCGAAGACATCGCCCGGATCGTGGATCTGCAGATCGGCCGCTTCGCGCGGCTCATGGCCGATCGCAAGCTCGGCCTCGAGGTGAGCCCGGCCGCGAAGCAGCTCATCGTCGCCGAGGGGTACGATCCGGTGTACGGGGCGCGCCCGTTGAAGCGGGCGATCCAGCGGCTGTTGCAGAACCCGCTCGCCCTGGCGGTGCTCGAGGGGCGGTACGCGGAGGGCGACAAGGTGCGCGTCGACCGGGCGAAGGACGGCACGCACCTCGCGTTCGAGCGCGTCCCCGCGGGTGCGGCCCACGAGCCGGCGCGTGCCTGACGGCACGGCGCGGCGAAAGGGACGCGGGACCAGGCGGCCCGCGCCGGTATCCGCCGGCGACAGCGCCGGGATGGCGGCGGCGCTCGAGGAGGCGCGCCGGGCGGCGTCCGTCGGCGAGGTGCCGGTGGGTGCCGTGCTGTTTCGGGACGGGGAAGCGGTGGTGCGCGCGCACAACGAGACCGAGGCGCACCACGATCCCACCGCCCACGCCGAGCTGCTCGCCATCCGGGCGGCCCTGCGTCGGCTCGCCACCGATCGGCTCACCGATTGCACGCTCTACGTCACCCTCGAGCCGTGCGCGCAGTGCGCCGGCGCGATCGTGCTGGCGAAGCTGGGACGCGTGGTGTTCGGGGCGTACGATCCGAAGGCCGGCATGGCGGGCAGCGTCGGCGACATTCTCCGGCACGCCGCCCTCAATCACCATCCGGAAGTGATCGGCGGCGTGGACGAGGAACCGTGCGGGCGGCTGCTGGAGGCGTTCTTCCGCGAAAGGCGATAGCTTCTCCCCCCATGCCCTTCCGCACCATCATCGAGCCATTCCGCATCCATTCGACACAGGCGATCACGCACACCACGCCGGAGCAGCGGGAGGCGGCGCTCGAGCGCGTCGGCTACAACCTGTTCGGCCTGCACGCCGACGACGTGCTGATCGACCTCCTCACGGACTCCGGGACCGGCGCCATGTCGTCCCGCCAATGGGCCGCCATGATGGACGGAGACGAGTCCTATGCGGGCAGTCGCTCGTTCTACCGCTTTCAGGACGTGGTCCGGTCCCTCACCGGTCTGAAGGAGGTCATTCCCACCCATCAGGGCCGGGCGGCGGAGCGCATCCTCTTCTCCACGGTGGTCAAGGCCGGGCAGGTCGTCCCCAACAATACGCACTTCGACACGACGCGGGCGAACATCGAGTTCTGCGGCGCCGAAGCGCGCGACTTGGTGATCCCCGAGGGCCGGGTCCCCGCGACCAGGCACCCCTTCAAGGGCAACATGGACGTTGCGGCGCTCGAGTCCACGATCCGCGAGGTGGGACGCGAGCGGATCCCGCTCGTCATGGTCACGGTGACCAACAACTCGGGGGGCGGGCAACCCGTCAGTCTCCAGAACCTGCAGGCGGTGCGCGCCGTGTGCGAGCGGCACGGCATCCCGCTCTACTTGGACGCCTGCCGCTTCGCGGAGAACGCGTACTTCATCAAGCTGCGCGAGCCGGGTTATGCGAGCGCGACGCCGCGCGAGATCGCCCGCCGGATGTTCGCGCTGGCCGACGGCTGCACCATGTCCGCCAAGAAAGACGGGCTCGCGAACATCGGCGGGTTCCTGGCGATGAACGATCCCACCGTGGCCCGCGAGTGCCGCAACCTGTTGATCCTCACCGAGGGGTTCCCGACGTACGGCGGCCTCGCCGGTTACGATCTCGAGGCGGTCGCCACGGGGCTGGACGAGGTCTTGGACGAGGAGTATCTGAAGTACCGCCTCCGGTCCACGGCCTACCTCGCGGAGAAAGCGGAGCAGGCAGGCGTCCCCGTGGTGCAGCCGCCGGGCGGGCACGCCGTGTACCTCGATGCGAAGGCCTTGCTGCCGCACCTCGCGCCGGCGCAGTATCCCGCCCAGGCGCTCGCGGTGGAGCTGTATCGGGTCGGAGGCGTGCGCGGCGTGGAGATCGGGTCGGTGATGTTCGGGAAGCGCACGCCGGACGGCGGCGAGACGCCCGCGCCGATGGAGCTCGTGCGCCTCGCCGTGCCGCGACGCACCTATACCCAGAGCCACATCGACTATGTGGCCGAGGTGATCGCGGACGTCGCCCGGCGCAAGGAACGGCTGCGGGGCTACAGGATCGTGGAGCAGGCGCCGTGGCTGCGGCATTTCACGGCGCGGTTCGAGCCTACTTAGCCCGCTCCTCGAGCTTCCCGATCAGCTTCTCGATCTCGAGCTTCAGCCGCTTCAGCGCGGGCAGGAGCTTGGGCTCCAGCTCGCGCTCCAGCTCCTTGCCTTCCTTGAGGAAATCCTTCATCAAGTCGCGGAACCGGTCGGCCAACTCCCGCCACGTGGGGATCGTGTTCACCTCAGGGTCGCGGGGCGGCTTCGTCGGCAGCGTGTTCATAGTGTGCACCTCCTCGTAGTGAATGATCGGGGGCCGAACCTGAAGCCGGCATGAATCGCGCTTCAGGGGGGCCTCAGGTGATACGCCCTTTGCCGGCATCGGGGTTCACCGGGCCGTGCCCCAAACCCGCCCCACGGTGCCGCAAAATCACCCTAACGCGGCCTCGCGGCTTGCGCTATGGTGGCCCGGTCTCTTTCGGTTTACCGGTGACCCAGGGGGTGTGCATGGTCATGGCGATGCGGGTTAGGTGCGCGGTGCTGGCCGCCTGCCTCGTCGCGCCCGCAGTTGGCGCGGCGCAGAGCGTCCGGCCGATGTTCGGAGTGGGCGGCGGGCTGCTGGTGGCTAACGGCGCCTATCACTCAGACCAGAACGAGGACGGCTTCAATACCGGGTGGCACGGCATGATGCTGGTGGGTGCGGAGTTCCACCGGCCGCGAGTCGTGGTGCGGGTGAACGCGTCCTACGGCCAGAACGGGGCGGGCGAGAAGCTCAAGGCCGACCTCTCGAACTCGCTCGGCCAGCCCACCGATGCAAAGGTCACCCTGCTCGGCGCCACGCTGGACGTCGCGTGGGAGTTCGGAAGATCGTTCCGCCGCGGATACGTGTTCGGCGGGGGCGGACCGTACCACGTCCGGATGGCCGTGACATCGGGCGGGGTCACGGCGGACACGACCGCGACCAAGTTCGCGTGGAATGTCGGAGGGGGCGTCACATGGGACGCCCGCAGCACGACGTTGTTTCTCGAGGTGCGCTACTGTCACGTCGCTGCGGCGTTCGGCGGGCCGGCGGTGACGGTCATGCCCGTCTCCGCCGGGATCCGCTTCGGCGGCCGATGACGGTCGCCGCGGGCCGCGCCTTTCGTCCGTCCGGCATGACCGTGTTAAGTTGTGGGCCGGGGATAGGTGGCCGAGCGGCTGAAGGCACACGCCTGGAGAGCGTGTAAACGGGTAACCGTTTCGTGGGTTCGAATCCCACCCTATCCGTCGGATTTCCTAGACGGCTAGACGTCTGGGTTGCTGGACAGGTGCGTGAGCGGTTGAAACGGCCGGTCTCGAAAACCGGTGTGCCCGCAAGGGTACCGTGGGTTCGAATCCCACCCTGTCCGTGTCCGCCCCCGGGAGCGCGCCCGCCCGACCCAGTCGTCTTCTGCCCAGGAGGCCTGCGATGCGCTGCACGAAGGCCATGGTGGTCACGACGCTCGCACTGAACGTTCTCGGGTGCGGCAAGTCCGCCGCGAAGAAGCTCGCCGAAGTGCGCGAGTGTAGCGCCATCACGATGGACGCGAAGGGGGCGGCGCAGTGCCTGGTGCTGCAACACAAGTGGAAGGAGTCCGAGGCGCTCGCCGCGGCCACGCGCTACCAGCAGGAGCAGGACTCGATCGCGCAGGCGCACGCCGACTCGGCGTGGCGTGCCGACGCTGGGCGGCACAGAAACGAGGTCGCGCAGTGCGCCAAGGATCCCTCCGGCGAGGTGGCACGCTGCCTCGTGGGGTTCGGCTGGGCCGATGTGCGGGCCAGCGCGACCGCCGATTCGCTGTGGCGGCGCGACGCCTCCAAGCACCGCCAAGAGCTCGCGAAGTGCGCGCGCAACCGCCAGATCCAGGTGGGCTCGTGCCTCCAGCTCTACTACAAGTGGAGCCCGGAGCGTGCCCTCGCGGTGGACGACTCGATCCGGCGGGCGCAGATGAGGAGGTAGTGGCTCACCCCGTTCTGATCGCCGCCGAACTGCAGCCGCTGCTCGAGCCCGACCAGTTGGCCGGGCTCGACGTTACGTGGATCGCCGCCCAAGACCCGACTCCCGCGGGCGACTACGTTGCGATCGTGCCGCTGCTATCGCGGTGGGTCGGCGGCACGGAGCTCAAGCGTCTCCCCAAGCTCCGGATCGTCGCGAACTGCGCGGTCGGGCACGACAACGTGGACGTGGTCGCGGCGGAGATGCGGCGGGTCACGGTCACCAATACGCCGGACGTGCTCACCGATGCGACCGCCGATCTCGCCTGGGCGTTGATCCTCGCCTGCGCGCGCCGCGTCGTGGAGGGGAACGAGCTGGTGAAAAGCGGCGCCTGGGGCGGGTGGCATCCGCAGCTGCTGCTCGGAATTGAGCTGCGCGGGCGTACCCTGGGCCTGTTGGGCGCGGGGCGCATCGGACAGGCGGTCGGCCGGCGGGCCGTACCGTTCGGGATGCGGATCCTCTACACGGCGCGCAACCGGCGGCCGGAGTTCGAGCGCGAGACCCGGGCGGAACGGGTCGAGCTCTCCCGGTTGCTGCGGGAGACCGACGTGCTGTCGCTACACGTGCCGTCCGTCCCCGAGACGAAAGGCGTCATCAACGCCGACACCCTCAAGCAGATGAAGCCGGCCGCCATCCTGGTCAACACGGCCCGGGGCGACCTGATTCGCGAGGAGGCACTCGCGGAGGCCCTGGACCAGGGCCGGTTGGGTGCGGCCGGACTGGACGTGTATCTGGAAGAGCCAAACATGCACCCCCGCTTGCGTGCCGCCCCCAGGACCGTTCTGCTGCCGCACATCGGCAGTGCCACGCTCGAGACGCGGCGCCAGATGGCGGCGATCGCGGTAGCCAACGTGCAGGCGGTGCTGAAGGGCGATCCCGCATTGACGCCGGTGTTTCGTTGAGGCCGCGCGCGGTCGCGCCGCCCGGTTGCCCGCCGTGCGCAGAAGTGTTATTCGATAGGGGATCCGCTCGACGGAGCCGGTGGTGAGCCGAGACAGCGCAGCGCGCGACCTGGCAAGCGCCAGCTATCAGCGCTGTTCCGAGACGCCGGGCTTCTTCGAGTCCTTCTACCGCAACTTCTTCCAGGCCTGCCCGGACGCGGCCCCGCGTTTTTCGAAGACGGATTTCGCGCGGCAGAACAAGCTGCTGCGTCACGCCATCGGGCTGCTGCTGATCTTCCCCAAGCAGCCCGATGGCGAGCCCACGCTCCTCTCCCGGGTGGCTGAGCGCCACAGCCGCCGGGACCTGGACGTGCCGCCCTCGTTCTACCCGCCGTTCGTCGACAGCTTGATCGCTACCGTCAAGCAGTACGATCCGGCGTTCAGCGCGGACGTGGAAGCCGCCTGGCGGCGCACGGTCGAAAAGGGCGTCAGCTACATGATCTCCAAGTACGACTCGGGAGCCCGATGACCGGGACGAGCGGCTCCCTCTGCCCGCGGTGCGGAGAGGCGCTCGCGTCGGGGGCGCAGTCCTGCCCGCGCTGCGGCACTGGGGTGGGGGACGCCGCGGGGGGCCCCGGGACCACGGCCGTCGCCGCGCCGCCGCGCCGCGCCGCCGACCGGACGGCCCAGCTCGAGGCGCTGCGTCAGGCCACGCTGGGAGAGTACGAGATCGCGGCGGAGCTGGGGCGGGGCGGCATGGCGACGGTGTACCTGGGCCACGACCTTGCCCTCGACCGCAAGGTGGCGATCAAGGTGCTCGCCCCCGCGCTGCTCGCCATGGGGGAGGGGATGGTGGAGCGCTTCAAGCGCGAGGCGCGCACCGCAGCCGCGCTCTCGCACCCGCACATCATTCCCATCTACGCCGTCAAGGAGAGCGAGCACGTCCTGTACTTTGTCATGAAGTACGTGCACGGGCGGGCGCTCGACCACGTGATTCGCGACGTCGGCGCCCTCCCCATCCCTATGGTGCAAGCCATCCTCGCGCACGTGGGCGACGCGCTCGGCTACGCCCATCGGCACGGCGTCATCCACCGGGACGTCAAGTCCGCCAACATCATGCTGGACGAGGACGGCTGGGCCGTGGTCACCGATTTCGGCATCGCCAAGGTGGTCCAAGCGGAAGGGCTCACGGTGACCGGGGTGACCGTCGGCACGCCCACGTACATGAGCCCGGAGCAGTGCGCGAACCATGAGGTCACCGGCGCCTCGGACCAGTATTCGCTCGGGGTCGTCGGCTACGAGATGCTGACGGGGCGGCTGCCGTTCCAGGGCGACTCGATCATGGCGGTCATGTACGCGCATTTCAACGAGCGGCCGCGCCCGGTGATCGAGCTCCGCCCCGATTGCCCGCCCAGCCTGGGCGCCGGGATCATGCGGATGCTCGAGAAGGATCCGGCGCGGCGCTGGCCCAGCATGGACGACGTCGTGGCGATATGCGGCCGGCCGTCCCTGCGGCACGACGATCCGGTCCGCCGCGAGATGATGAGCCTCGCCAAAGCGGGCGACCAGGTGGTGGAGCGGCTCGAGACGCCGACGAGCCCCATCGTCCTGTCCAAGCCGCACCGACGACCGCCGGTGACGGCCGTGCTTGGGTCCGCGCGGCGCTTCCGCTGGTGGTGGAGCCTCGGACTGGTCGCGGTCGCGGCACTCGCCTGGCTGGCACCGTGGCGGGCGTGGCGCAAGGCGGCGCCGGCCTCCCCGGTCCCGCTGGCGGCGCCGGACACCGGTGCCGTGGCCGCGTCCCGTCCAGTAACGCGGGACACGATAGCGGTGCGTCCGTCCCCGGCTGCACCCACGCCCGCACCCGTGCGGCGCCCCGTTGCACGCGCCCCCGTCCCGGTTGAGCCGGCCGTTCCGTCGCCCGACTCGGCGGCGCGGATGGCGGCTGCCCAGCGCGGGGACACCCTGCTGCAGTCGCTCCGGGCGCGGGCGCTCGCGGCGATGAGCCGGGCGCTCGAGGCGGGGGCCACGGCGGCCGAGATCGCGCCGGGGGACACGGTGCTCGTGGCAGCGGACACGCTGGCCGCTCACGGTCGGCTGCCGGAGGCGATGGTGCAGCTCGCCACGGCCGCGTCGCTCTGGGGAGAGGCCGAAAGGGCGGCGCTGGCGCGGGCGCGCGCGGCGCGCGACAGCGCGCAGC
>JAEHDT010000306.1 GCA_016880225.1 Gemmatimonadota bacterium
AGCTGCGGCTCGAGCGGGTACATGAAGCTGCCGCCGAAGGCGTCGGCCGGGAGCGGCCAGCCGAGAGTGTGGACGATCGCGTCGAGCGGCTGCTTCGTCTCCCAGATCTCCTTCACCCCCAGCGCGAAGATCTGGGGATTCTCCGAGCCGACCGCCTGCCAGGCGAGCCACGCCTGGGACAGGCTCCCTCGCGTCCCCTCGGCCAACAGGGTGACTTTCGCCACCAGGTCGTTCGGCGCCTGGTAGTTCGAGAGCGGCCGCCCCTCGCGGTCGAGGCCGGTCGCGGCGGTGCGCACGCCCGCCACGCGCTGCCCGTCCGTGAGCAGGCTCGCCGCGGGGAAACCGGTGAACAGGTTGACGCCCAGCGCTTCGGCCCGTGCGCCCAGCCAGCGCACGATCTCGCACAGCGACGCGACGTAGTTCCCGGCGTTGTGCATGGTGGGCGGCGTCGGCAGGGGAACGGCCCGTCGCGCGGTGAGGAGGCAAACCCGCTCCGAGCGCACCGGCCCGCGCAACGGGAAGTCGGCATCGGACAGGTCGGGGAACAGCTCGCGCAAGGCGCGCGGATTCACGACGGCGCCCGACAGCGAATGCTCGCCCAGCGCCTCGGCCTTCTCGAGCACGCCGATGTTCAGCTCGGTGCCGTCGCGCTTCGCCAGCTGGGCCAGCTCGATCGCCGCCGCGAGTCCCGCCGGCCCCGCGCCCACGATCAGCACGTCCAGCTCCATGCGGTCGCCCGCGCCCGGAGCGCCGTCCTGCACGATGAGCCGGTCCAACGGCAACTGCGGCTGGTATCGGGACGGAACGAAGGGCTCGCCGGTCCCCGCTCCCTTAAGCATGGAGCTTCTTGATTTCCTCGGTCAGCTTCGGGACCACCTCGAACAGGTCTCCCACGATCCCATAGTCCGCCACCTTGAATATCGGCGCATCCTTGTCCTTGTTGATCGCCACGATCACCTTCGACGTCCGCATCCCCGCGAGGTGCTGGATGGCGCCGGAGACGCCCACGGCGATGTACAGCGTCGGGCTCACGGTCTTGCCGGTCTGCCCCACCTGGTCCGCGTGCGGCCGCCATCCGGCGTCCACCACGGCGCGCGACGCGCCCACAGCGGCCCGGCCCCCGAACGCCGCCGCCAGCTCCTCGAGCACCTTGAAGTTGGCGGGTTCCTTGAGCCCCCGCCCACCCGACACGACGATCGGCGCCTCGGCCACGTCGAGCGCGCCCGCCGGCGCGGCCTTGATCTGCTTCACGACGACCCGGCCCGCCGGTCCTTCGATGGCCACGGTTTCGGCCGTGCCAGCCTTGGGGCGTTGCACGGGAGTGAAGACGTTGGGCCGCAGCGACACGATCGCCGGGGTGCCGGTGATCCTGAGCTTGAGCAGCGCCTTGCCGGCGTACACCGGCCGAATCGCGACCACCGCACCGCCCACCACGCTCACGTCGGTGATCTCCTGGACGAGCGGACGGTCCAGCCGGGCAGCCACTCGGGGCGCGAGATCTTTTCCCGTGGCGCTCGCCGCAAACACGACGGCGCCATAGCTCCCGACCTTGGCGCGCTCCGCGAGGACACGCGCGTACCCTTCCGGCGCGTAGCTCGAGAACGCCGGATTCGTCAGCGTGATCACTTTATCGGCGCCGAACCCGCCGAGCGCGTCGGTACCACGCACGGCGCCCGCCGCGACCACCACGGCGTCCACGGTGGCGCCGCCGCCCAGCGCATCCGCCAGGCGCCGGGCGCCCGTCACGACCTCGTGGGACACCTTGCGCAGCACGCCGTCACGCTGCTCGAGCACTGCGAGGACGTTGCTCACAGGACCTTCGCCTCCTCGCGCAGCATCCGCACCAGCTCGGGCACCGCCGCCGCACCGTCGCCCACGATCTTGCCCGCCTGCCGCTCGGGAGGGGGCGCGAGACCGAGGACCTCGAGCGCGCCCGGGCCGGGCGCGGTGGGCTTCACGTCGAGCGGCTTCTTCTTCGCCGCCATGATGCCCTTCAGCGCGGGATAGCGCGGCTCGTTCAGGCCCTTGTCGGTGGTGAGCACGGCCGGAAGCGGAAACTCGACTACCTCGACGCCGCCCTCGATCTCCCGTTCGGCCGTTCCCCGCGACCCCTGGATGTCGAGGTGGGCCACGGTGGTCACACAGGGAAGGTCGAGCAGCTCAGCCACCATCGGTCCGACCTGATGGTTGGAGTCGTCGATCGCCATCTTGCCGAACAGGATCAGATCGAAACCCGAGTCCTTGAGCTCCGCGGCCAGCACCTTGGCCGTCTCGAGGCCATCCGGGTGCAGCCCCTGGGCCTGGAGCAAGATGCCCCGGTCGGCACCCATGGCGAGCGCCGTGCGGATCGTCTCCTGCGCCGCGGCCGGCCCGAGCGCGATCACGACCACCTCGCCGCTGCCCGCCTGCTCCTTGCGCCGCAACGCCTCTTCGACGGCGAACTCGTCGTACGGATTGAGAATGAACTTGACCCCCGCCTCGTCGAGCGACTTGCCGTCGGCGGCGATCTTGACGCGCGTCTCGGAGTCGGGCACGCGCTTGATGCATACGGCGATCTTCATGGGAGTCGTCGGTCGTCAGTCATCAGGTGTCAGACGGATTCTCGCGTGCAGAAAGGAAACCCGACCCGAGGATTCGTGCAACTGACAACCGACGACGCTAGAAGTCCGCACTCACGCTCACGAGCAGGTGCCGCAGCATGCCCGGCGTGACGAACCGCTCGACGGGATCGCCCGGAACGGTGGGGTTCTCGGCGAACGTGCCGAAGGTGACGTAGCGATGGTCGAACACGTTGGGGACCGCGACGCGCACGTCGTAACGCCCCACGCTCACCTCGAGCGACGCGTCCACGACGGTGTAGTCCGGGAGCCGCCGCTCCACGTTCTCCTCATCGCCGCGCAGGTGTTGCGGGCCGATGTAGCGGGCGTCGAGCCGGGCGCGCACGCGCTCCCCGCCGAGCCACACCGGGAACGGCACCGAAGCGCCGGCGTTGGCGCGGTGGGCGGGAGTCATGGGGATGCGGTCGCCCGGGGCGACGGTCTCGTTGCCGGGCGGGCGTCCCGTCGCGAGCACGGCGCCCGTCCGGAACGAGGCCGCGGTGTAGCCGTAGTTCGCGTACAACCCCAGCCCCCCCTCCCCCGTCCATGCCGCGGACGCCTCAAGTCCGGCGCGCCGCGTGGTCCCGATGTTCTGGAAGTACCCGGTGGTCGCGGTGGGGGCCACGAAGAAGATGTCGTCGCGCACGTCGGTCCGATACAGATCGGCCCCGAGCGCGACGCGGCCCGCCGCAGGGCGGAACCGCCAGCCCAGCTCGTATGTCGTGGCGACCACGGGCCGCAGCGCCGGGTCGGGACCGAGCGCGAACGGCAGTGGGCACGCCGCGGTGGGATCGCTGCACGCGATCTCCACCAGCGCCGGCGTGCGGAAGCCGGCGCTCCACGAGGCGTACACCTCGTGCCCGGCGGCACCAGTCCACGACAGCGCGGCGCGGGGACTGAGCCGTCGGAACACGTTGAGGCCGCTCTGGGTCGCATCGAGCAGG
>JAEHDT010000307.1 GCA_016880225.1 Gemmatimonadota bacterium
TCCCCGACGCCCCCCTGCGCGTCGCTCGACGGCACGATGTGCACTTCGACCGCCGGCATCTCCGCGAGGAGCAGCATCCGGTAGTCGTTGAAGTTTCCCTGCTGCACGCGTCCCTTGTCGATCGTGATCTCGCCCCACAGCGCCGCCGTGAGGCCGTACACGATCGCGCTCTGCATCTGCGCTTCGACGATGCCGGGGTTCACGACCGGGCCGCAGTCCACCGCGCACACGACGCGAGGGACGTGCACCACTCCGTCTCCGTCGATCGAGACCTCGGCGACTTCGGCGACGTAGGAATCGAACGATTTGTGGACCGCGATGCCGCGCGCGCGACCCGCCGGGAGCGGCGTACCCCAGCCGGCCTTCTCGGCCGCGAGGTTCAGCACGCCCAGGTGGCGCGGCGCCTTGCCGAGCAGGTTGCGGCGATACTCATACGGATCCTGCTTTGCCGCGTGCGCCAGCTCGTCGATGAAGGTCTCGACCGCGAATGCGTTGAAGGAGTTGTTGACCGAGCGCCAGAAGCCGACGGGGATTCCCGTGTCGGTGAGGACGTAGTCCACGTGCACATTGGGCACTGCGTAGGGCATGGCGACGCCACCCTCCACGGCTTCCTCATCCAGCCCGTTCTTCACCGAGTCGGGGAACACTCGCGCCATGATTGATGGCGCCACGACGCGGTGCGTCCACGCCGCCGGCTGGCCGCTCGGGTCGAGACCGGCCTGCATCCGGTGATAGGACGCCGGCCGGTACTGCGCGTTCCGGATATCGTCCTCCCGCGGCCACAGCAGCTTAACGGGGGCGCCCGTGGCCTTCGACGTCTCGAGCGCCTCCCTGATGAAGTCGAGCTCGAAGCGGCGGCCGAATCCGCCGCCCAGGTAGGTCGTGTGCACCCGGACCTTCTCGGGCGGGACGCCGCCGATCCCGGCGCCGAGGCCCTGGGCACCGGTCTGGAACTGGGTGGGCGCCCAGATGTCGACGCCGTCGGCGCGCACGTGCGCGGTGCAGTTCATCGGCTCCATGGTCGCGTGGGCGAGGAACGGCAGCTCGTAGGTCGCGTCGAGCTTCGCGGCGGCGCCGGGCAGGGCACCCTGGGCGTCGCCGTCGTGGCGGGCCACGGCTCCCGCCTGGTCGGCGCGCTGCGCGAACAGCTGGGCGATGGTGGCGCTCGAGACGCCGGCGGTGGCGCCCTCGTCCCAGGTGATGTCGAGCGCGTCGCGGCCCAACTTCGCGGGCCAGTAACCGTCGGCCACGACGGCGACGCCGCTCGAGATCTGGACCACCTGGCGCACGCCCGGCACCGCTTTCGCCTTGGCGGCGTCGAAGCTCTTCACCTTGCCGCCGAACACCGGGCAGCGGGCGACCACGGCGACGAGCAGCCCCGGTGCCTTCACGTCCACCCCGAATTGCGCGCTGCCGTCCACCTTGAACGGCGTGTCGAGCCGCCGCACCGGGGTGCCGAGGATCTTCCAATCCTTCGGGTCCTTGAGCGGCACGTCGGTGGGGACGGGGACGGTCGCGGCCTTCAGGGTGAGCTTGCCGTACGTGAGCCGCCGCTTGCTCGGCGCGTGGATCACGGCCCCCTTCTCGGCGCGGCACTCGGACTTGTCCACTCCCCATGTCGCCGCGGCGGCGGTGACGAGCATGTCGCGCGCGGCGGCGCCCGCCTTGCGGAGCGGCCCGTAGGCCGCGCGGACGCTGGTGCTGCCGCCGGTGCCCTGCATGCCGAACAAGGGATTGATGTAGGCCTTGTCCGCCGGCGCGAACTCGATGCGGATCTTCGACCAGTCGGCCTCGAGCTCCTCGGCGAGGAGCATCGGCAGCGAGGTCGCCACCCCCTGGCCCATCTCGGAGCGGTCCACCACGACGAGCACGCTCTCGTCGGGGTTGATCCGCAGCCAGGCGTTGGGAGCGAACGGTCCTGGCCCTGCGACCGCGGCGCGACCCCGGCCCGTGGCGGGGAGGTGGAAGCCGATGGCCAGCCCGGCGCCGGCGGCGCCTGCGGCCTCGAGGAATTCGCGCCGGCTGACGTTGGTGGAGGCCTCCATGTTACGCTCCCTGCGCGGCGCGATGGATGGCGGCGCGGATGCGCTGATACGTGCCGCAGCGACAGATGTTCGTCATTTCCTTGTCGATGTCGGCGTCGGTCGGGTGCGGGTTCTTCGCGAGCAGCGCGGCGGCGGCCATGATCTGGCCCGACTGGCAGTAGCCGCATTGCGGCACGTCTTCCTCGATCCAGGCGCGCTGCACCGGGTGCGAGCGGTTCTTCGAGAGGCCTTCAATCGTGGTGACGCGCTTGCCCGCGACGGCCGCAATCGGCAGCGTGCAGGTGCGCGTCGCGACGCCGTCGAGATGGACGGTGCAGGCGCCGCACTGCGTGATGCCGCAGCCGTACTTGGTGCCGGTGAGGCCGAGCGTGTCGCGCAGTACCCAGAGCAGGGGCGTGTCGGGGGTGACGTTGACCGTTTCGCGTTTACCGTTGACGGTGAAGCTGATCGGGGGCATGCGAGGGCGTCCTGGCGGAAGATGAAGACAACGTGCATCGGAGGGCGCGGAGATGGAAGGGGGGCAACATGGGCGTGACCTACGCGCGCCGGCTCGGCCTCTTCTCGGCTACGATGGCCGTGATCGGCGGCATCATCGGGTCCGGCGTGTTCCTGAGCCCCGCCGTGGTGGCCGCGCGCGTGGGCAGCGCGAGGCTGACGCTGGCCGCGTGGGTGGCGGGCGGGGTGATTGCGCTCGCGGGGGCGCTCTGCTTCGGCGAGCTGGGTGCCCGGCGGCCGCGCGCGGGGGGCGGGTACGTGTACCTGCGCGAGGCGTTCGGGCCGCTGCCCGCGTTCCTGTACGGCTGGGCGCTGGTGCTCGTCATCGCGACCGGGGCCACCGCGGCGGTCGCCGTCACCTTCGCGAGTTACGCGGTTCCGCTGCTCGGCCTGTCGCGCGCCGCCACGCTGCCGCTCGCGATCGGGGCGATCGTGGTTCTCTCGGGGGTCAATTACGTCGGCGTGAAGCCGGCGGCGGTCACGCAGAACGTCTTCACGGTGCTCAAGCTCGCCGCGCTCGCCGCGCTGATCGTGGTGGGCCTGCTCGGACCAGCCTCGCCCGTGCTGCCCCAACCTGCACCATCCTTCGCAGCCTTCCCCGTCGCCCTCGGTGGCGCGCTCGTGCCGGTGCTGTTCGCGTATGGGGGGTGGCAGCAGACCAATTTCATCGCCGAGGAGCTGATCGCGCCCGAGCGCACCCTGCCGCGCGCGTTGCTGCTCGGCGTCGCGGGCGTGGTGGCGGTGTACCTGCTCGCCAACATCGCCTACCTGCGGGTGCTGGGCCCGGCGGGACTGGCGGCGAGCTCGGCGCCCGCCGCCGGCGTGATGGCGCGCGTGCTCGGCCCGGCGGGTACGCGCTTCATCAGCGCCGGCATCGCGGTGTCCACGTTCGGCTTCCTGAACCTCGTGATGCTCGTGACCCCGCGCGTGTTTCAGGCGATGGCGGCCGACGGGGTGTTCCTGAAACGGCTTGCGGACCTGCACCCGAGCTACCGCACCCCCACGGGAGCGATCGTGTTCATGGGCGCTTGGTCGATCGTGCTCGCCCTCTCGGGGACCTACGCCCAGCTGCTCGACTACGTCGTATTCGGGGACTGGATCTTCTTCGGGCTGACGGTGGCGAGCCTCTTCATCTATAGGGCGCGCGAGGCCGGCCCCCAGGCGGGGTTCCGGGTGCCGGCCTACCCTTGGACGCCGGTGCTGTTCGTGCTGGCCGCGGCCTACGTGGTGGCGAGCTCGATCGTCGCCAACCCCCGGAACGCGGCTGTAGGAACGGGGCTGCTCGCGCTGGGGGTGCCGGCCTACTGGCTCGGACGCCGGCGCCTCAGCTCTTGATCGTCTTCGAGGCCTCGTCCCAGCGCACGGAGCTGCCCCGGAAGTACGACTCGTTCGCCATGTGGCATGCCAGTGCCGCGTGGTGACCGAACACCGCGTCCTCCACCACCGGCCTGCGTGTCCGCACCGCCTCGAAGTACGTCCACAGATGCGGCCGCACGTCGTCGTAGTCGGGCCCGCTGAACGAGATCGTCTCGGGCATCGCCCGGAGCTCGCCGGGTTTGGGGTCGTTGTCCTGATGCCATTTGGCGGCGTACGCTTCGCGCATCGCGCGCGGAAAGCTGCCGGTGTAGTAGCTGGGCGCCGTGTCCTTGCCGCTCTGGGGCACGAAGCTCAGGCCGAACTCGGTGACCTCGAGCACGCCCTTCGATCCCTGGATGCGGTACGTCTCCGGCATCTCCGTTCCCAGATTGAGCCGCATGTACACGGGCAACCCGTCGTAGTCATAGACCACGGCGTGCACGTCGGGCATGTTGCGCCCGTCCTTCCAGCGGCGGATGCCGCCGACCGCGGACGCCTGCTTCGGCGGCGCGTTGATGCCGACCATCACCATCATGCCGCTGATCAGGTGGACCAGCAGGTCGCCCGCCACGCCCGTGCCGTACTCCTTCCAGCAGCGCCAGCGCGCAAACAGGCTCGGATCGAATGGACGCTTGGGGACGGTCCCCTGCCAGGTGTCCCAGTCGAGATTCTGGGGAGACAGGTCGGGCGGCGGCGGGTACTGCCACGCGCCCGTGGGGTCGTTTCGTCCCAGCCACCCCTCGACGAGCATCACATCGCCGATCGTCCCCTGCGAGATCAGCTCTCGCGCCTTGGCGCAGATCTGCGAGCTGACGCGCTGCGACCCGATCTGCACGATGCGTCCGGTCCGCTTCGCGGCGTCGACCATCGCCACGCCGTCGGCGGCGCTGTGCGACATCGGCTTCTCGCAGTAGATGTCCTTGCCCGCGCTCACGGCGTCGACGACCACCTGCTTGTGCCAGTGATCGGGGACCGCGGCGACGATGCAATCGATGTCCTTGTTGTCCAGGAGCTCCTGATAGCGGCGCGTTACCGGGAGGTCGGGCCGCACGATCTCCCGGGCCAGCACGTGGCGGCCGTCGTACAGATCGCAGGCCGCGGCGCATTCGACGCCGGGCAGCGTGATCGATTCGGACAGGAGCCAGTGCCCTTGCATACCCACGCCGATCATGCCGAAGCGGATCCGGTCGCTCGCGGACGCGGGCCGGGGGGAGATCTTGAGCAGCGAGGCGCCGGCGGCGGCGGCGCTCATACCGAGAAACTCACGGCGCGAATAGCCCTTGTTCTTCACGGTGCCTCCGTTGGGATGCGGGTTCGGGGGGCTATAATGCATCGCCTTGCGTCGACCAGCGAGCCGCCTGCAGCTTTGTCGTCGAACCCCGCACACGCGACGGCCGCAATGACCCTGGTGAAGGTGGCTCCATCGCTCGAGCAGGACGTCGACCTGTCCCGGACGTACGACGCGGTCGTCGTCGGCTCGGGCGCCGCAGGCGGCATGGCCGCCCACGTCCTGACCTCGCGCGGCCTCGAGGTACTGCTGCTCGAGGCCGGGAAGAAGCTGCCCATCGAGCAGGAGCTGCGCTCGATGCAGTGGCCCTACGATCACCCCCGCCGGGGCGACGCGCCGCCGGGCTCACACGGTCTCTCGTTCAACGAGTACACGATCCGGAAGCCGCCCTACGCCCAGGCGACGGCGTTCAAGCACGTGTACTCGTACGTGGGGGGCTGGTCGGGCTCGGACTACGTCAAGAACATCCTGGTGGACGAGAAGGACCACCCGTACACGGGCACGAAGTACGCGTGGGTGCGCGCCCGCTGCCTGGGGGGCAAGACCAACATCTGGGGCCGCCTGGCGCTGCGCCTCTCCGACTACGACTTCAAAGCCAAGTCGCACGACGCCTACGGCGAGGACTGGCCCATCTCCTACGCCGACATCGCGCCCTACTACGACAAGGTGGACCTGTACCTCGGCATCGCGGGCCACACAGAGAACCTGCCCCACCTGCCGGACAGCCTGTTCCAGCGGTCCACCAAGCTCAACTGGGGCGAGGTCAAGCTGCGCGAGAGCCTCAAGAAGACGGGCCAGGTCCTGACGCCCTATCGCGCGGGCGTCACGACCGACGGGTTGAAGCACAACCGCTACCGCAGCAAGTGCTACGGCCGGGGCGCGTGCCACCGGCGGCCGGGCGGGTGCGACATTCACGCCGTGTTCGACTCGCCCACCGGACTCATCTACCCGGCGATGGACACGGGACATCTCACCATCCGCCCCAACTCGATCGCGTTCGAGGTGCTGGTCGACCCGAACAGCGGCAAGGCGCGGGGCGTGGCGTTTCTCGACAGCGACTCGCGCAAGTCTTACGAGGCCAAGGCGAAGGTCGTGATCCTCGCCGCCTCCACGCTCGAGTCCGCCCGCCTGATGCTGCTGTCACGCCCGCGGCAGCACCCCAACGGCATCGGCAACTCGAGCGGCCACGTCGGCCACAATTTCTGCGAGCACGTGATGGGGCCCGGTGTCACCGGCCTCGTGAAAGAGCTGGTCGGCAAGCCGCACACGCTCGA
>JAEHDT010000055.1 GCA_016880225.1 Gemmatimonadota bacterium
AGCGCCTCGCCGCTCGCGGTCGCCAGGTCGAGGAGGCGGTTGGGGCGAACCCCGAGGAACAGCAGGCCCGCCACCGCCACGGCGACCGCGGCGCCGCCGAGGCGGCCGAGCCGCATGCCGGTATGAGCGTCTGGGAACGGCTCCGGCTTCATGTACATCGCCATGATGACCGGGAGATAGTAGCCGGCGGACACGACGCTCGTAAGCACGAGGATGGCGGCGAGGGGCAGCTGGTGTGCGGCGGTCGCCGCGACCAGGATGTACCACTTTCCGATGAACCCCGCCGTCCCCGGGAAGCCGAGCAGCGACAGCATGCAGATCGCGAGCGCGGCCGCGAGCCAGGGCCGGCGCTGGCCCAGTCCCGCCAGGTCGTCGATGCGTACGTCCCGCTCTCCGTCCCGCCCCTTGGCGGCGAGCAGGGCGAAGGCCGCGATCGTCATGAGGGCGTAGGCCGCGAGGTAGAAGATGAACGCCGCGGAGCCGTGGCTGGGCCCCGCTGCCACGGCGACGAGCAGGTAGCCCGCGTGCGCGATGGACGAGTATGCGAGCATCCGCTTCACCGAGCGCTGAGCCAGCGCGATCAGGTTGCCCGCCACCATAGTCGCGACGGCGAGCCACCACACGATATCGCGCCAGGCGGCGACGTCGCCGAACGCCTCGGCCAGGACCCGCAACAGCGCGGCGAACGCCGCCGCCTTGACGCCCGTCGCCATGTACCCGGTGACCGGAGTGGGCGAGCCGTCGTACACGTCCGGCGCCCACATGTGGAATGGCACCGCCGCGACCTTGAAGGCGAACCCGACCAGCAGGAGGCCGAGGCCGATCAAGAGCATCGGTCGCTGCTCGAGGCCGAGAGCCCGGATCTGGGCGCCGATCTGGGTCAGGTTGGTCGCGGCGGTCGCGCCGTACACCAGCGCGATGCCGTACAGCAGGAAGCCCGAGGCGAACGCGCCGAGCAGGAAGTACTTGAGCGCCGCCTCCGCGGCCGGCGCGCTGTGCCGGTTGAATCCCGCGAGCACGTACACCGATACCGACATCAGCTCGAGACCGAGGAACACCACCATCAAATCGTCTCCGCCCGCCATGAGCATCATGCCGAGCGTGCCGAACAGCAGCAGCACGTAGTATTCCGGCGCGAGCAGCCGTTCTCGCTCGAGATACTCGAACGACACCAGCACCGTGAGCGCGGCGATCCCGAGGAACAGCCAGTCGACCACGAAGCGGAAGTCGTCCACGGCGATCATCCCCGGCGCGCCGACGGCCCGGGCGCTGTTCCACCAGAGCCACCACACCGCGGCTGCGGCGGCCGCGAGCCCCGCCAGGGTCAGCCAACCAGCCACCCGCAGGTCGGCCGCCGTGCGGTGCCGCCACGCCGTGACGAGCAATACCACCACGCCCGCCGCGGTGAGCACCACCTCGGGGAGCAGGGCTCGGAGCAGGTCGCGGGAGCTCAGGAGGTCGAGGGTCATCGCCCCGCCGTGAACACGGCGGCGTTCAGCCGCACCGACTGCACGAATTGCCGCGCCGCGGGCTCCATGCGGCGGAGGATCGGCTGCGGGTACACGCCGATCCACAGGATGCAGGCGAGGAGCGGCGCGAGCACCGCGATCTCCCGTGGCGTCAGGTCCGGCAGCTTCTCGTTCGCGCTCTTGTCGAGCGGATTGTAGATCACCCGCTGCAGCGCCGGGAGCAGGTACATGGCGGCGATGATCACGCCGGACGTCGCGATGATCGTGGGCAGCGGGTAGACGCGGAACGCTCCGATCAGCACCAGGAACTCTCCGACGAATCCGTTGGTGGCGGGAAGGCCGATCGACGAGAGCGACACGATCGTCAGCACCGCGGCGAGCATCGGCACGACCCGCGCGATGCCGCCGAACGACTCGATGAGGCGCGAGTGCCGCCGCTCGTACAGCATGCCCACGATGAAGAACAGCGCTCCGGTGGAGATCCCGTGGTTGATCATCACGAGCAGCGCACCCTGCACGCTCTGCAGCGTCAGCGCCCAGATGCCGAGCATCACGAACCCCAGGTGCGCGACCGACGAATAGGCGATCAGCTTCTTGAAGTCGGGCTGCACCATCGCGACGAGGCCGCCGTACACGATCCCGACGAGCGCCAGCGTCACGATCACCCGCTGCACCGCGGGGTGCAGCGCCACCGCCGGGAATAACGGCAGGGCGAATCGCAGGAACCCGTACGTGCCCATCTTGAGCAGAATGGCGGCGAGGATCACCGATCCGGCCGTGGGCGCCTCGACGTGCGCGTCGGGGAGCCACGTGTGGAACGGGAACATCGGCACCTTGATCGCGAACGCGAGGAAGAAGGCGCCGAACAGCCAGTACGCGAGCGGCCCCAGGCCGCCGAGGTGCGCCGTGAGGTACGCGTAGGAGAACGAGTACACCCCCGAGCGCACGCCCACGGCGTGCACGAGCGCGAGGATCGCGAGCAGCATCAGCAGCGACCCGAAGAACGTGTAGATGAAGAACTTCACGGCCGCGTACAGCCGCCGCTCGCCGCCCCACACCCCGATGATGAAGTACATCGGGATGAGCATGACCTCCCACATCACGTAGAAGAGGAACAGGTCGAGGGCCACGAACACGCCGATCATGCCCGACGTGAGCACGAGCAGCAGGGCGTAGAAGCCGCGCTCGCGCTCCTTGATGTAGTTGTAGCTGCCGAGCACCGACAAGGGGACGAGGAACGTGGTGAGCAGCACCAGGAACAGCGAGATGCCGTCCACCCCCACCGTGTAGCGGATGCCCCAGTTCTCGATCCAGGGCAGGTCTACGAAGCACTGCACCCCGCCGTCGGGGACGAATACCCACCACAGCGGCACCGACAGCGCGAACTCGACCAGGCTGGCTCCGAGCGCGACGTGCTTGCCCCAGCGCGCCGGCACGAGCAGGACGACCACGGCGCCGAGCACGGGCCAGGCGAGCAACGCGGTGAGCACCCACTGGCGGTACACGGGCTACCTCACCGTCACGCCGAGCAGGGTGAGCACGCCGATCACGCCGATCACGAACAGCAGCACGTATGCGCCGACTTCGCCGGTCTGTAGCCGGCTGCCCGCCCAGCCCAGGGCGCGGGACAGGGCGGCGGTGCCGTTGACCAGCCAGCCGTCCACCAGGCGGGCATCGACGACCTTCCACAGCACCTCGCGCGAGATCCACATCACCGGCCGCACCACGAGCGCGTCGTACAGCTCGTCCACGTACCACTTCTTCCACAGGACGCGCCCCAAGCCCCTTTCAGCCGGGGCGAGGCGGGCGGGAACGAGGGTCTCCAGCTTGAGCCAGCGGAACGCGGCGACGATGCCGAGCGCCGCCACGAGCACCGCGCCGGCGACGAGGGTCCACTCCGTCCCCGCCGCGACTTCGATCGGAGGTTGCAGCCGGGCGGCCGCACCCGTCACGGGCTCGAGCCAGTGCTCGAGCAACGCGCCACCGCCGAACAGCGGCGGGATGTTGAGCCCGCCGCCCAGTACCGTCAGCGCGCCGAGCACGAGGAGCGGAGCCGTCATGAGCCATGGCGCCTCGTGCAGGTGCTCGCGCTCCCGGTCGCCAGTGCGGTTCGGACCGTGGAAGGTGTAGCGCATGAGCCGGGTCATGTAGAACGCCGTCAGCAGCGCCGCCGCGATCCCCATCGCCCAGAAGGCGTACCAGATCGGCCGCACCGCCCCCTCGGCGAACGCAGCGCCGAGGATCTCGTCCTTGGAGAAGAATCCGGCGAACGGCGGGATGCCGGCGATGGCGAGCGTGGCGATCCACATGAGCGTCGCGGTCCACGGCAAGTGGCGGGCGAGCCCGCCCATGTTGCGCATGTCCTGCGCATCCTCGTGGGAGTGGGTCGCGTGGTACGCGTGGTGCATCGCGTTGATCACGCTCCCCGATCCGAGGAACAGCAGCGCTTTGAAGAAGGCGTGCGTCGCGAGGTGAAAGATGCCGGCGGCGTACACGCCGGTGCCGACGCCGACGAACATGTAGCCGAGCTGCGAGACCGTGGAGTACGCGAGCACCCGCTTGATGTCCCACTGCTTGAGCGCGATCGTGGCCGCGAACAAGGCCGTGAGCGCCCCGATCCCGGCGACCACCGCGCTGCCCGTGGGCGACAGCGCGAACAGCACGCCGCACCGCGCCACGAGATAGACGCCGGCCGTGACCATGGTGGCGGCGTGGATCAGGGCCGACACGGGGGTGGGCCCCTGCATTGCGTCGGGCAGCCAGGTGTACAGGGGGATCTGGGCGGATTTGCCGGTGCAGCCGAGAAACAGGAACAGCGTGATCGCGGTGACGAGCGCGCCGCCCGCGGCGAACGCGGTGGGCGCTTTGGCGAACACGGTGGTGAAGTCGAGCGAGCCGATGCGCCAGAAGATCAGAAACATCGCCACCAGAAATCCGAAGTCCCCGATCCGGTTCACGATGAAGGCCTTCTTGCCCGCGTCGGCGTTGATCTGCTCGTTGAACCAGAAGCCGATCAGCAGATACGAGCACAGGCCCACGCCTTCCCAGCCGACGAACATCACCGGGAAACTCGCGCCCAGCACGAGGATGAGCATGAAGAAGACGAACAGGTTCAGGTACGCGAAGTAGCGCGCGTATCCGGGGTCGTCCCGCATGTAGCCGACGCTGAACACGTGGATCAGGGCTCCGACGCCCGTCACGACGAGCAGCATGACCGCCGAGAGCTGATCGAGCTGGAGCGCGAACGCCACTTTCAGCTCACCCACGTTGAGCCAGTCCCAGTAGGAAAAGACCAGGGGTTCGGCGGAGCGGAGTCGGGCGAGCCCGACCACGGCGAAGGCGGCCGCAGCGAAGGCGAGCGCCAGGGTGCCGACGCCCACGATCGATACGGCGCGCTTGGTGCGCGCGCCGGCGAGCGCCAGCGCGCCGTTCACGACGAAGCCGGCCAACGGCAGCGCCGGCACGACCCAGAGCAGGGACAGCGGCGGCGCGGCCATCAGCCTTTGAGCAGATTGATGTCCTGCAGGTTGACCGTCTGCCGGTGGCGGTAGATGGCGAGCATGATCGCGAGGCCGACGGCGGCTTCGGCCGCCGCCACCGCCATGACGAAGAAGACGAAGATCTGGCCGGCGACGCCGAGCTGCTGCGCCAGGGCCACGAACGTCAGGTTCACGGCGTTGAGCATCAGCTCGACGCACATGAAGATCACGATCGCGTTGCGGCGCAGCAGCACGCCGGCGACGCCGAGCGCGAACAGCACCGCGGAGACGGCGAGCGACGGCCCGAGCAGCATCACAGTTTCCGCTTTGCGAGCACGACCGCGCCGACCAGCGCCGCGAGCAGCAGGATACTGGTGATCTCGAACGGCACGAGGTAGACGCTGAACAGCGGCCGGGCGATGGGGGGGACCATCCCCTGCTCCGCCGCCGCGCGGGCCATCGCACCGGCCGCGAGCCCCGGCGCGGCGCTCGCCTGCCGCAACCCGAGCAGCTGAACGAGCATCAATCCCGCGAGCAGCACCCCCACCGCGAGGCCCGCTGGACCCTTCAGATCGCTCGGGCCCCCCCGCCCCAAATTGAGCAGCATGATCACGAACAGGAACAGCACCATGATCGCGCCGGCGTAGACGAGCAGCTGCAGCACGGCGATGAACTGAGCGTCGAGCACGACGAACAGGGCCGCGATCGAGAACAGCGTCACCACGAGCCACAGCGCGCTTGCCACGGGGTTCTTACGGGTGATGCACAACAGCGCCGCGCCCACCGCCAGTGCGGCGAAGCCCCAGAAAATGACCAGCGTCGCCGTCACGGATTACTCGCCCTTGGGATCGGAGGGGTCCCACAGGCTCGAGACCGGGTGCGTCTGGGCGCACAGTCGCTCGAGGTCGTACACGAACCGATCGCGTGAGAACTCGGAGTTCTCGTAGTGCACGCCCACGTGGATCGCCTCCTCGGGGCACACCTCCTGGCAGTAGCCGCAGAACACACAGCGGAACTCGTCGATTTCGTAGATCAGCGGATAGCGGTTGCCCTGCTCGTCTTCCCCGGGCACGAGCTTGATGCAGTTCGCCGGGCAGATCTGCGGGCACAGCCCGCAGGCGACGCACTTGGCGCGTCCCTGCTCGTCGGTGAGCATGCGGTGCGTGCCGCGCCAGCGGGGCGAGATCGCCCAGTCGTCCGTCGCCTTCTCCTCCGGGTACTGCATCGTCACTTTCGGCCGGAACAGATGCTGCAGGGTGAGCGCCATGCCCTGGAGCGCGGCCCGTACGTAGGAGGCCTGGGCCCCCGGTCGCATCATCACCTTCACGCCGATCGCCATCAGGCACGCTCCTCCGCCACGGAGCCGGAGACGATGTGGCCGCGGTCGAGCACGAAGTACAGCGGCACCGTAAGCAGCAGGTTGAGGGCGAACAGTGTCAGGGCGAAGCGCGTGTCGTATGTCCAGCCCAGCCCGTCGTGGAGCAGCCAGATGGCGGTGGCGATCACCGTCACGTAGCCGAGGGCGAAGGGCAACATCACCTTCCAGCCGAGCGCCATCAGCTGGTCGTAGCGGAAGCGCGGCAGCGTCCACCGCACCCAGATGTAGAGGAACAGGAAGAACCCCACCTTGAACGAGAACGCGAGCAGCGTCGCGACCGTCTTGAGGACGGTCCAGGGCGCGACGTTGTCCCACTGGGTGAAGGGGATGTCGTACCCGCCGAAGAACAGCGTCGCCATCAGGGCCGACGCGGTCACCATGTTCGAGTACTCGGCGATGTAGAACATCGAGAACTTCATCGCGCTGTACTCGGTGTGGTAGCCCGCGATAAGCTCGGTCTCCGCTTCGGGCAGGTCGAACGGCAGGCGGTTGGTCTCCGCGAACGCGGCGACGATGAACACGAAGTACGCGAGCGACAGGGGGAACACGTTCCAGGTGAAGAGCGACGGCGATTGCCTGGCGATGACGTCCGTGAGCGTCACGTTCCCCGACAGGAGCAGCACCGCCACCGTGCTCATGCCCATCGCGATCTCGTAGGAGATCATCTGCGCTGAGGAGCGCAGGCCGCCGAGGAAGGGATACTTCGAGTTGGCGGCGTAGCCGGCCAGCACGATGCCGTACACACCCAGCGACACGATGCCGAACGTGTAGAGAATGCCCACGTTGAGGTCGGCGAGGACCATCCGCTGGTCGCCGATTTTGGAGCCGAAAGGAATCACCGCCAGGTTCAGCAGCGCG
>JAEHDT010000056.1 GCA_016880225.1 Gemmatimonadota bacterium
GCTCTTCCTCGGACAGGAGCCCGTCGACGCCGTAGAAGTCGACGCCCTGGAACTTGGGAGCCATGTATGCCTCAACTCGTATGGTGTCCGGTTGACCGCAGTTCCCCCGGGGCAGGGCCCCCGGGGTTGGTCTACCCGCTCGGTGTCTCGTGTGGGTGGACTAACCCCGGGCCCATGGCCCGGGGCTCACAAAGCTAACCCTGGGATGGGTTTCAGCGCTGCGCAGCGGGCGCGGCCTGAGGTGGGGCGGGGCCCCCCGCCCGGGCGAACGCGGCCGTGTCCGAGGCCCCGAACCGCCGGTGCTCGGCATCCCACCGGAAGAACGTGATGTGGACCGCCGTGGGCTCGATGGTTACGAAGTTGAAGCTCCCGGGCCGGCCGCCGCGCGAGCGCCCGCCCAGCGTGCCGGCGGTCGAAACCACCACCCGGCCATCGAGCACGTCGGCGTCCTCCTGGTGATCGTGGCTGCACAACACGACCTCGGCGCCCGAGGTGACGATGCGCCGTTGCGCCTGGCGCCAGCGGGCGAGCCCCATGCGGCGCGAGATGTCGCCCCGCAGCACGTTGTGATGCAGGACCAGCACCCGCGCCTGCTCGGGCGGCGCCGCGGCGAACACCCCCTGCACACGCTCGATCTCCCGCTTCGGGAGGTGTCCCTTCACCGCGAGGTCGCGGAGCCGCGGCGTGAGCGACCCCCACGCGACGCCGTGCGAGGTGAGGGCCGCCGCGATGACCGCGCCGGGCAGCGCCAGCGTCGGGGTCAAGTCCGGGCCGAAGTAGCGGACGTACTTGGCGTACAACGAGGCCTTCGCGAAGGGGATGAAGGGCCGGGTCCACCAGCGTACGTCGTGGTTTCCCGGGATCACGTGCACCGGCGCCGTGCGCGCGGCCGCCCGCACCAGCGCCCGCGCCCGCTGGAATTCCCCGTGCCGCGCCCGCTGCGACAGGTCTCCCGAGATCACCACCGCGTCGGGCCGCAGGTCGGGGATCGTCTGCTCGAGCGCCTCGATCAGCTCGAGCTCGACGAGCCCGCCGAAGTGGAGGTCGCCGACGTGCAGCAGCTGGACGGTCACGATTCGGCCTGCACGGTGTAGGTGAGCGTCGCCTCGCCGTTCGCCGGCACGGCGACGCGGAACCGGACCTCCGTCGCCGAGAGCTTCTCGGCCGGGAGGCTGCTCTCCACGATGCGCCACACGCCGTAGCGGGCCTCGCGCACGTCAACGGTCACGGTTTCGGCCTTGGCGTTGGCGATCGTCACCTTGTAGGCGGCGGTGATCCGCTGCCGCGGTGCGAGACCGCGGCGGGCCGGCGCGAGCTGCTCCTGATTGTAATCCGTCTGCACCCGCTCTGCGGTGACGTCGAATGCGTCCCCCGACTGCACCCGCAAATCCCGGCCGGGCGCCGTGTGATCGCTCCGCGCCTCGCCCAGGAGCTGCACCCGGCCGCCCGAGTCGGCTTGATAGAGTTGTACCGTCCCGCCGGGCAGCGGCCGGTCGCCGAACGGCGTGCCCCGGGCCCGCTTCAGCGTGTACCACACCTGCACCGGCGCGCGATTGTCGTCGCCCGGCGCCTGGCCGAGGAATCCGCGCCACGGCAGCGCGCCGGGGACGATCAATTCCTGCGCATAGGCCGCGACCGAGCGCGGGAATAGTGCCATCGTCGTCGGCGTCGCGGGCTCGAGCGACAGCCTGCCGGGGAGCTGGTACACGTGCGTCTCGCCTACGGCCTCCTCGGTCGGGGTCGCGGAGACCTCTTGGGCAGCGACCTTCATCGCGCCTCGCACGTACCATGCCGGCTGCCCCGCGGCCGCCGCACGTTTGATCGACCCCGCCACCAGCTGCACCTCGGCGCTGTCGGCGCGGAGCGTCTGAGATAAGATCGTCGCCGTACCCGACACCTGCGCCCTGCCGCCCACGAGCACCATCTGGTACGCCGCCTCCCAGCGCGCCGCTCCGTCCGCCACGTAGGCGAGCTCGGTCCGCGGCCGGGCGCGCGTCGCCTCGAGCGCGAGGGTTGCCCTGGGCGCGGTGCGCACCAGTCCCGCCGGAAACAGGGGCTCCCCCGGCTCGGACAAGAGGAGGCGCCCGTCCGACAGGCGGTACTGCGGCGGAACGACCCGGACCACGGTGGCCTGCACCGTGTCGCCCTTGCCGCGCACGAACGCCAGCGTCTGCCCGATGGCGCTGGCGAGCGCGTCGCCGCGCTGGCTCGCCGGCCGGAGCGTCGCCGAGACCACGGCAACGGCGGAGTCGGGGGAGAACAAGGTCGCGGGGTCGAGCCCGTCGAGCTCGAGCGTGAGCGCGTTGCGGCCCTTGTCGAGCGGCTGCGCCAGCGTGCGGCGCACCACGACGCGGCCGTCACTATAGATGGAAAGCGAGGTCTGCCCGGCGAGCGGGACGGCGAGCAGCGCCATCGCCCCGACGACCAGGCACACGGACGACGGATGACGGACTAGGGACGACGAGCTTTCAGCCATTCGAGCGCAATCCTCTGTACGATGCGAAAGGTCAGCACGTACCACGCGACCGCCGCCGCCGCGCCTACGGCGCGCGCCGTGACCTGCGACGCCGGCGGGACGGACCGAAGCGTGAGCGTTAGATACCCCGCAAGCAGGAGGGTGGTGACGATCGCCACGAGGCGCGCGAGCCGCGACGCCTTGCGCGTGACCAGTTGCAGGCAGCGCGGGCACAGGTCTCCCGGCGCGATGCCGGCCGTCATATCGCCGCAGCGCGCGCACGGGTGGCTAGACGCGCCGGGCCACAGCCCGGGCGAACTCGGTGGTCGAAGCACTGCCCCCCAGATCCTTGGGCCGGACGTTGTCCTTGACGATCGCTGTTTCGAGCGCCCGGCGCAGCCGCCCCGCCGCCTGGAGCTCGCCCACGTGGTCGAGCATCATCGCGGCGGCGAGCATCTGGGCCGCCGGATTGGCGATGCCCTGCCCCGCGATGTCCGGCGCCGAGCCGTGCACCGCCTCGAAGATCGCCGCTTCCGCGCCGATGTTCGCGCCGGGAGCGAGGCCCAGCCCGCCCACCAGGCCCGACGCCTCGTCCGAGAGAATGTCGCCGAACAGGTTGGTCGTGACGAGCACGTCGAACTGCGCCGGGTTGATCACGAGCTGCATCGCCGCGTTGTCCACGATGCGGTCGTCCGACGCGATCTGCCCGGCGTACTCCCGCGCGATCGCCTGCGCGGTTTCGAGAAACAGCCCCGACGTCGCCTTGAGGATGTTCGCCTTGTGCACGACGGTCACCTTCCTGCGCCCGTGCCGCTTGGCATAGTCGAAGGCGTAGCGCACCACGCGCCGGCAGCCGTCCCGCGTCATCACCGACATCGCCTGGGCCAGCGCTTTGGGGTCGTCGCCGACGCGGAACGTCCGGTCGTACCCGATGTACATCCCCTCGGTGTTCTCGCGGATGATGACGAGATCCACGTCGGGGTAGCGGCCGCCCGGCACGATCGACTTGACGGGGCGCACGTTGGCGTACAGTTCGAACTCCTGGCGCAGCGCCACATTCACCGAACGGTACCCGCCGCCCAAGGGTGTGCTGAGCGGCCCCTTGAGGGCGAGCCGGGTGCGCCGGATCGAGTCCACCGTCGCGTCCGGGAGCGGTGTCCCCGCTTTCTCCACCGCGCTCATCCCGCCGTACTGCTCGTCCCAGTCGAAGGCGACCCCCAAGGCGTCGAGCACGTGCAGCGTCGCCTGCGTGATTTCGGGCCCGATTCCGTCGCCGGCGATGAGGGTCGCCTCGCGCGTCACGGCAGCCCTGGCGTGAGGCTCTTCACCGCGCGCGTGAGCGCGGTCCAGGGGTCGCTTCCCTCGCCCCGCGCCACGGTGCGGAACCCGACCCGGCCGGTGCGGACGTCCGCCATGACGACGGTCAGCTCGGCGGCGGCGGTCTGTCCGCCCGTCATCCGATAGACCAGCCCGGCGGGGATCAGCGCGTAGCGGCCGCCGCCCGCCAGCGCAGCCAGGGTGCGCAGCTCGCTGCGCAGCGGGTCGGGCACCATCTCCGGCTCCTGCTTCGTGCCGTGGAGCAGGATCGCCGATCCCATCTGATCGGGGTTGGGAGCGATGCCCGGAGCCCGGCGCGCCGCGCGCCGCAGCTCGTCGGGCAGCACCCAGGTGACCTCGGGCGCACGCGCGCTGAGCAGCGCTCCGATCACGCTGTCGCTCTTGGCCAGCGCCGCCCGCCGCTCCCCCAGCACCGCCTCCCAGTGCAGCGACTCCTCGGCGGCGAGGAGCGTCAGCGGCAGTACGGCCACCGGCTGCGCCGCGATCCCGGCGGTGGGGAGCGGCGCGGTCGGCTCGGGGGTGGGTGTCTGGGGCTTGTGAGCGCACGATGCCATCACTGCGGCGGCCGCCGCGCACCACGCACCACGCAGTAAGTAATTGTCTTTCAAAGGATTAGTCACGGCGCGCAATATCGTGTCCGCGCCGCCGATTTTCAAGAAGCGAGCGTCAGTCCACCGTCCACCACGATCACCTGTCCCGTGATGTGGCGCGCCGCGTCGCTGCACAGGAACGCGATCACGCGGGCCACGTCCTCGGGCTCCGCCACCCGTCCCAGCAGCGACTCGTGCTCGGCGCGCTCGAGCACCTCGCGCGGCAAGGCGGAGAGCAGATCGGTTTTCACGAAGCCGGGGGCCACCGCGTTCACGTTGACGTTGGAGGGACCGAGGTCCACGGCAGCCGACCTCGTGAGGCCGATGACGGCCGCCTTGCTCGCAGCGTAGTTCGCGATCCCGAACCCGGGCCGGAACGCCTGATGGCTCGCGACGTTGACGATCTTGCCGAAGCGCTGCGCGCGCATCGGACCCGCCACCGCCTGGATGCAGTTGAAGGCGCCCGTCACGTTGGTGTCGAGCACCTCCTGCCACGCCGCGCTGCTGAGGCGCCACAGCGCCCCGTCGTGCGTCACCCCGGCGTTGTTCACGAGATAATGCACGCCGCCGAGCCGCTCCCGCACGCTGGTGACGAACCTCTCGACCTCGTCGCGGTTGCGCACGTCGCAGCGCGCGCAATACACCGGTACGCCGAGGGCGCGGATGGCGGTCTCGGTGAGAAGTGCCTGCGCGGCGACGTCGCGGTCGGGCAGGTCCACGTAGTTGATGGCGACCGCGGTGCCGTGCTGCGCAAACTCGATCGCCGTGGCCCGGCCCAAACCGGTGGCGCCCCCGGTGACGATGGCGACCCGCCCGTGCACGGTCTCCGCCAGCCGCTGCGGGCTGGGGCGGGTCTCCGTGGCGGGGGCGCCGGGGTGGGTCGCCTCGTGCGGGGCGGCCGTCCAGGAAGAAGTGGGTGCCAAGATTTCGAACTTATGTTCGAAATTGAACATCGGCAAGGCGCGGCGTAACTTAGGCCCCATGAAACGGCTCGCCTCGCAGGCTTTGTGGGGCGGCGTGGCCGTCCTCGGGGCGGCCGCGTTCGGCGTGCTCGCGCTGGCCCGCGGCGAGACGGTGAACGCGGCGTGGCTGCTCACGGCCGCCGTGTGCAGCTACGCGATCGGCTACCGCTTCTACTCGAAGTTCCTCGCTACCCGCGTGTTCGCGCTCGACGACCGCCGCGCCACCCCCGCGGAGCGGCACGACAACGGGCGCGACTTCGTCCCCACCAACAAGTGGGTACTGTACGGACACCACTTCGCCGCCATCGCCGGCGCGGGACCGCTGGTCGGTCCGGTGCTGGCCGCGCAGTTCGGCTACCTCCCCGGCACCCTGTGGCTCGTGATCGGCGTGGTGCTGGGGGGCGCGGTGCAGGACTTCGTGATCCTGTTCTGCTCGCTGCGCCGCGACGGCAAGTCGCTCGGCCAGATGGCCAAGGAGGAAGTGAACCCGGCGGCGGGCGCGACCGCGATGCTGGCGGTGCTGTTCATCATGATCATCCTGCTCGCGGTGCTGGCGCTGATCGTCGTCAACGCCCTGAAGGCGTCGCCGTGGGGACTGTTCACCATCGCGTGTACCATCCCGATCGCGCTCCTGATGGGTTGGTGGATGAAGGTGTGGCGGCCGGGCCGGGTGGGTGAAGCGTCGGTTGCCGGCGCGGTGCTGCTGCTCGCGGCGCTCGCGGGCGGGGGCTACGTCGCCGGCCACCCGAGCCTCGCCGCCGCGTTCACCCACTCGGGCGTCGCGATCACGTGGATGATGATCGCCTACGGCTTCGTGGCGTCGGTGCTCCCCGTGTGGATGTTGCTGGCGCCGCGCGACTACCTGTCCACGTTCCTCAAGATCACGGCGA
>JAEHDT010000057.1 GCA_016880225.1 Gemmatimonadota bacterium
TCACCCGCCTCGAAGAGCTCATCCAGCGCGCCGAAACGCTCGCGGCCCAGCAACGGGCCGGCGTAGTCGCGACGCGAGCGGCCACCATGCAGCGCGACAAGCTGCGCCGCGCGCTCCAGACCAAGCTGCTCAAGTACCTGGCGGCGGTCGGCGCGGTGGCCGCGAAGGAGCACACCGAGCTGGCGGCCCAGTTCCGGCTGCCCACCGATGCCAGCAACCAGGCGTTCCTCACGGCGGCTCGGGGGATGCTCGAGAAGGCGAGCTCGCAGAAGGACTTGCTCGTGAGCCTGGGATTGTCGGCCAGCCTGCTCGACGATCTCACCGCCGCGGTGGGGGAGTTCGAGAAGACCCTCGAAGCGACGCGGGCGGGGAAGCGCGACCACGTGGGCGCGAGCGCCGATCTCCAGGCCGTCGCCGCCGAGATCGCCGAGCAGGTGCGGGTGCTCGACGGGCTGGTGAGCTATCGCTTCGGCGACAATGCCGAGCTGATGGGGGCCTGGGCCAGCGCCCGCGACGTGCTGGGTCCGTTCAAGTCCCAGGTCAAGCCCGAGCCGGGTACGGGTGAGACACCGGGAGGGGCGGGGACGGGGAACCCGGACGCCGTCGCACCGGCGGCGTGATGGAAGCAGGGACCAAGCGAAAAGCCGGAGGGCACGGTGCTCTCCGGCTTCTTCGTGGTTAGCGCGGTCCTTCGGCCCTAGGCCGCGACAGCCGCCGGCGCCGGTCCCGCATCCATCAGCTGTTTCGTGACCGGTTCGACACGGAAGTTCAATCCTTCCAAGGTGCGCGAACCCAGCAGTACCAGATCGCCCGGCTCGCCGAAGACCACTTCATCCGCCGCTCGCTTTCCCGCGACATACACCAGCACGCTTCCAGTCCACCGCTCGAGAACGGTGCCGTCGGCTTGCCGGAAGGACCACTTGTTATTGCGCTCCACGCCCAATGATTCGAGGACCGCCGCCGGAACCCAGCTCAACTCCGCGCCGGTGTCAACCAGGACGGATCTGAGTGTGCGTTTGTCGCCCGGTCGCGCCGGATTCTCGAGCACCATGTCCACGCGGAAGGCCCCCATATCGTCTGGCATAGTAGCTCCTGAAGCCACGCCGAGTAGTACCATCGCGTCGCCGAGTGTGTCAATCGCGTGTGGGATCACGGGTGAGAACGATCCACGCGGCGTGAACGGGATGACACTTGGCGGGTCGGCGTCCCCAGGTTCGTCCGGTGTCCACTTGCCCCCGCGCGCCGAGAAGAGGCACGTTATGGCTATGCCGGCCGCAGCGCCCGTCACGACGATCGAGCAGCTCCTCGCTCTCCCCGAGGACGCGCTGCGTCACGAGCTGCTGGACGGAGTCCACGTCGTGACCCCGGCGCCGGAGCTGCCGCACCAGGCGCTCGTAAGGGCGTTCGCGGTCGCCCTGCTGCCGGCGCTCGCGGACCGCCCGGACCTCGAGCTCCTATGGAGCCCCGCCGACGTCGTCCTCGGCGCGCGGGCGCTCGTCCAGCCGGACCTGTTCGTCGTGCGCAAGGCGCCCGGACAGGTCCTGCGTTCCTGGAAGGAAGCGGGCGTGCCCGTGCTCGCGCTCGAGGTGCTGTCGCCCGCGACCGCCGCTCGCGATCGGGGCGAGAAACGCAGGCTGTACCAACGCGCCGGCGTCGCCGGGTACTGGATCGTCGATCCCGATGCCCGCCTGGTGGAGCGCTGGCGCCCCGAGGACGTGCGCCCCGAGGTGCTGAGTGACGACCTGGTGTGGGTGCCGGCGCCGGGTGCCGCGCCCGTCACGATCGAGCTTACCGACCTCTTCGCGGCGGTGCTCGGGCCGGTCGCGTAGGCGCGGTCGCCCCGCGAGTAAACGGTTGATTACCCGAGGGGCGTCTTCATCACTATTGCATCACTCGAATTGCCTCCGCATTACCAACCACGATCTGAGGGCTGCCCCGGTACGCGTCGATTCGCCCGGTCACGCAGATCCGCTTGGCCCGATACACCGCTTCGGGCGCCCGGGGGAAAGCACTCCGCGCCGACCCCCAGATCAGGACGGTGAAGACCTGGTTGGGATATGGTTGGTCCAGGTTCAGAAAGGTCGGCTGCCCGCGAGTGGACGCTGCATACCGTGCACTCGCCACCACGCCGCACACCGTCGTGGTCTCGCCGACATGATCCGCTGCCTGGGCGGCCGTGAGAAAGCCTTGCTGAGGCGCGCTCGCGTTACCAGCGGTCCGTACCGGCGCCGCGGTGCCCGGCGAGAGCCATTGACCAACGCCTCCATGATGCGAGCACGTGCCGCGGTGGCTTGCGCTGAACGAGTACGAACCA
>JAEHDT010000058.1 GCA_016880225.1 Gemmatimonadota bacterium
TCCATCGCTTTCGAGTGTGATCGTGCCTTCACGATCGGTGCGGTGAACGTGGACCCCGTGCGCCAGGAGCCGGGCCATCGCCTCCGGCGCCGGGTGCCCATACGTGTTGCGCGCCCCGACACTGATGACGGCGATCTCGGGCCGCGTCTCGTCGAGCCACGCATCCGATGTCGCCGTGCGCGAGCCGTGGTGCCCCACCTTCAAGACGTCCACGTCGCCGACGCCGCCCGCCAGCCGGACTTCGACCGGGACTCCCGCATCGCCCGTCAGGACAAACCGTACACGCCCGTACTCCACGAGCAACACGACCGACTCCTCATTTGGATCAATGGTCTCGGCGGCCCAGACGCTATCGGGACTGAGCACCGTGAAACGCACGCTGTCGAGCTCCAGCCGATCGCCGCGGCGCGCCGCTCGCCAGCGGGCCCCCGATGCCTCGCTCGCCGCCAGGAACTCGAGATACGGCGCTTCACCGAGTGGCTCTCCCGGCTCCAGCACCACGTCCACCGGGAACGCGTTCAGCACGGCCGGCAGCCCACCGACGTGATCGGCATGGGCGTGCGTCGCGACGATGGCCGCGAGACGATTCGCTCCCGCCCGTTGCAGGAACGGGACCACCACTCGGCGCCCCGCATCGCGCCCTTCGTTCCGCGGCCCGCCGTCCACCAGCACCCAATGTCCGCCCGGCGTTCGCAGCGCGATGGCGTCGCCCTGACCAACGTCCAGGAAATGTACGGTGAGGCAACGACAATCAGAAAGGCGGGAAAAGGCGGAGAACAGCGCAGTCCATGACAGGAGGACGCCGACGAAGCCCAGTCGCGCGGCGATGAGCCATGGACGGCGCGGCGTGCGCCACAACCACCAGGCGACGACCAGCACGCCCAGCCACAGCGCGGCCGCGGGCCAACCCGCGACCATGACGGCGTGGCCCCCCGGCACGGCGGCCGCCGCGCCGGCCACGAGATCCAGCAACGCCAGACACAACCCCGATCCCGCGGCGAGGAGTCCCCACGACGTGACGAGCGCGACGATCACGCCCGGCACGGCAACGGCGCCGAGGGGGATCGCCACGAGATTGGCGACGATGCCAATGGGCGCCACGGTTCCGAACGTGTAGGCGCAGATGGGCGCGGTGACGAGGGTCGCGGCGATCGCCGGCGCGAACACGCGCACGATGCGGGGACTCCGCTCTGTGGCGCGGGCGGCCCAGATTACCGCCGCGACCGCACCGACCGACAACCACGCGCCCACGGACCGCACCGCCCACGGATCGATCGCCAGGACCACGAGCGCGGCGACCGCGACGAGCCCACGCGGCGCGACGACGCGCTGCCGCAAGCGCGCGACGCCATCCAGCGCCAGCATCACGGCCGCGCGCGTGGCGGGGGCCGGCAGTCCGAGCAGCCAGCAGTACGCCGCGATCAACGTCGTCGCCGCGGCGAAGCGCGTTCGCGGGCCGAGGCCGAGCGCCCGGAGCAACAAGCCGAGCCATGCCGCGATGAAACCGACGTGCAGACCGGAGATCGACAGGATGTGCGCGAGGCCGGAGCGCGAGTAGCGCTCTCGCAGCTCAGGATCGAGCTCCGCGGTGCGGGCGATGACGAGGGCGTCGACGAGGGGCGCGCGGTTCCCGAAGAGGCGCGCGCTACGCGTCGCCACGCGGTCGCGCAGTCCGCCGCGCCCGCGCGGCGTACCGTCGAGGAGACGGACGTGGCGCCCCACGAGGACGCCCCGGTCGGCGTCGCCCCCCCCCAGCCATCGGCCCGCAACGACCCACGTGGTGCCGCCCCGCGCGGCGTGGCCCTCGGGCCATCGCACCCGCACCGAGCCGCCACATGCCGGCGCGCGAACGCTGCCTTCCACGATGCCGCCCGTCGCAGCCACCGGGTCGGCGAGCTGCACGATCGCCGCGCGAGTGCGATCGCTCGCTCCTATCGCCCACGCGCCGGCACACGTCGCGGCCCGTTCGCGGAGCGCCGCCCCACCCCAGAGTCCGCCCGCGACGAGCATCAGACCGCACGCCGCGCCGACGGGCGCGCGGCGTTGGGTCACGGCCGCGCCGAGCAGCACGGCCCACGCGGTCACGCCGAGGTCCACGCCGCGCAACGCGGCAAACAAACCGGCGCCGAACGCGATTGTGATCCAGAGAATGGGCGGGCGCACCAGAAGGGGCCCGCTCAGACTACAGTTGGACGGGCTTCGCTCCGCAGCGGGGGGCCAAGCCGACCTTGCGGAAGCCTTCGAGCAACGCCACGTCGAGTTTCGCCTTCTCCTGATCGCTGCCGAGCGACAGCTCGGTCAGGATCTCCCCCTGGCGGGTCGAGACGTAGTGGGGCGTCAGGCGATTCAGCGCGAACACCAGCACGTCGCCGCGGCACGTCTCGCAACCGCAGAAGGTCGGCAACTTGTCGCGCAGGCTCGTGTACTCGCGCTGCACGATCTCCCACGACACGTTCGTGACGCTCATAGGACCACCAGCTCGGTAGCGGCCTGGCCCGTGAACGTGGACCCGGTCGTGCCCGTG
This sequence comes from Gemmatimonadota bacterium, assembly GCA_016880225.1. Classification (GTDB taxonomy): domain Bacteria; phylum Gemmatimonadota; class Gemmatimonadetes; order Gemmatimonadales; family GWC2-71-9; genus AG41. Next base: position 2,525 of record JAEHDT010000058.1, read on the forward strand.
AACCGGACGTGCCGGTACGTGCCGATCCACTCTTCCGGTCCTTCGACGAGCGCCACCTTGTTCGTGCGCGTACGCGTCTGCAGCAGCCCGCCCCGCTTCGCCCGTCCCTCGACGAGCACTTCGTGCATCGTGCCGACGAGGCCGATGTTCTTCCGCCTCGCGACACCCCGAACGAGCGGGATGAGCCGCTCCAGCCGCTCGCCCTGTACTTCCTCGGCGACATGGTCCTTGAGCCGAACCGCCGGGGTGCCCTCGCGCACCGAGTACTTGAACGTGTAGGCGTCGTCGAACTGCACCTCGGCCACGAGCGACAGGGTTTCCTGGAATTCGTCCTCCGTCTCGCCGGGGAATCCCACGATGATGTCGGTCGTGAGCGCGATGCCCGGAACCGCTTGCCGAAGCGCCGCCACGACCTCGAGGAACCGTCCCCGGTCGTAGCGCCGCAGCATCCGCTTGAGCACTCGCGAGCTGCCGCTCTGCACCGGGAGGTGCACGTGTTCGCAGACCGCCGGCGTGGACGCCATGGCGTCGAGCACGCGTGGAGTGAAATCGGTGGGATACGGGGAGGTAAAGCGCACGCGCCGGATGCCCGCCACGGCTCCCACCGCGCGAAGCAAATCGGCGAAGTCACAATCGCCGTCGTGGTAGCTGTTGACTGTTTGCCCAAGGAGCGTGACCTCGGTGGTGCCGGAGTCGGCGAGGCGCGTCACCTCGCTCACCACGTCGGCCAACTTGCGACTGCGCTCCGGTCCGCGCGTCATCGGAACGATGCAGAACGTGCACCGATAATCGCAGCCGCGCTGCACCGTGACGAAGGCCGAGGAGCGGTCCGCGCGCACTGCCGGCACGTCTTCGTAGTGCTCCCAGCTCTTGAACTCGACGTCGGCCGCGCGCTCCCCGCCGCGCGCCCGCGCAATCAACTCGGGGAGGCTGCGGTAGCCGTCGGGACCGATCACCAGATCGACCTGCGGGACGCGCTCCAGCAACGTCGGGCCGAGGCGCTGCGCCATGCAGCCCACGACGCCCAACACGTCACCGGGGCGTTTGTGGCGCTTGAGCTCGCCCATGCGGCCGAGCACGCGCTGCTCCGCGTGGTCGCGCACGGCGCAGGTGTTCACCAGCATGACGTCCGCCACGCCGGGATCGTCGGTGCGGACGTATCCCTCGCGCGCCAGGACGCCGAGCATCAGCTCGGAGTCCGAGACGTTCATCTGGCAGCCGTAGGTTTCGATGTAGATGAGCGGCACGGTCAATCCACGATGAGGTCGAAGCGAGGGCGCCCGTCCCACCGATCAGTAGGAAGATAGACTGACAAGTAGTCTTCCGTCAGGACTTCCACGCGGCCGCCTGCCCTCCCTGCCACCACGCCATCCGCCTGCTGGCCCACGCGACCCGCCCGATACGCCCGCGCCTTGGCTTCGCCCAGCTCGCGCAGCTCCCGCGCCCGCCCGGCGATCACAGCAGGGCCCGGCGGGTCGGGGAGCCGCGCTGCCGCCGCGTCGGGCCGCACGCTGAAGGGGAAGACGTGCAGGTATGTAAAAGGCAAGGCGTCTACGAACGTGAGAGAGGCGTCGTGATCGTCATCGGTCTCTCCGGGGAATCCGGCGATGACATCGGCGCCGAGGCCGAACACGGGTAGCCGCTCGGCGAGCCATTCGATCCGCGCGCGGTACGACTCCGCCGTATACCAGTGGCGGCCCATGCGCTTGAGGATGCGGTTCGATCCCGATTGTAGCGGGGCGTGCAGGTGCGCGGCAACGTTGCGTGGGGCTTCGAGGAGGAGCCGGGCGAGCGTGTCGTCGACTTCGGTGGCTTCGACGGACGAGAGACGGAATCTCACCCCCGGCACGGCTTGGATGAGCGTCTCGAGGAGGGAGCCTAGGGTTGACTGACCCCGGGCGCGAGCCCGGGGAAAACCAAACCCCGAGGAATCATCCTCCCTGTTTACCCCGGGCTGCCGCCCGGGGTCAGCAAACCCATCCTGGCCATAGGTCCCAATGTGCACGCCCGTCAGCACGATCTCCGCGTGATACTCGGCGAGCGCCCGCGCTTCTTCTACTAGCTCCGCCACGGACCGCGACCGATTGGCGCCCCGCGCCAGGGTCGTGGCGCAGAACGTACAATGCTCGTCGCAGCCGTCCTGGATCTTGAGGAGGGCACGACGCCGATGTAGGGTCCTCACCCCCTGTCCCCCTCTCCCCGTCGGGGAGAGGGGGGACGCCAGGGAGATGCCAGCGGCCCGAAGCACCGTGTTCGGATCCGCATTCGCCACCACCGCGCGCACCGACGGCAGCGCGGCGATCGCGCCGTCATCAAGCGCCGCCGCACAGCCCATGACGATCGTCTCCGCACGGGCAGTGCGTGATACGTGGCGCACAAAGCGTTTCAGCTTGACTTCGCTCTCGTGAGTGACGGTGCAGGAGTTGATGACGGCGAGGTCCGCGGCAGCGAGATCGTCCACGACGACCGCGCCCTGCTCGGTGAAAGCTTGACGCACCTGCTCGGTGTCGTACTGGTTTGCTTTACAGCCGAACGTGTGGAAGTAGACGTTCACGGACGCACGGTGAGCCCCAGCAAGAACGTCCACACGCGTTCGGTCACACCGGTGCCGCCCTTCCGCTGGAGCCGCTCGAGCCCGAAGTCGAGACGTCCGCGACCGCCCGAGAACTGCCTGCCGATGCCCGCCGAGATGCCGACCTCGGTTGGCGCCTTGGGGCCCGGCCCGAACGCCATCTGTCCGCCGCGGACTCCGAAGCGGACCGGCGACGCCAGCGATCCGAGCTCGGTTCCGAGCGACCAGTTGAAGGTGTCATGGGCGTTGAGCCCGGCCCCGGCCCAGTACCGCCACGCCACGGCGCCGGCGATGACGGCCTCGGTCCCCGGGCGCCACCGTAGGCCCCCACCGAAGGAAAACGGCAGGTCGTCATCGGTCACGGTGCGGCCGCGGATGTCGCCCCGCAGGTGCGTGTCGGAGCGCGCCCACGCCGCGAGGCGCAGATCGCCGCTCAGGTCGAACATCGCGCTCGCCGACCCACCCAGGCCGTGGTAGCCGACCTCGTCGTTCGCGATGGACGTACGGTAGGTCGTGCTGTCCTGGAAGTGGCGCGTCGCGAGGACGCGCGTCGACCCGGTGATGCCGTGCAGCGCGAGCCCCAGCGCCAGGTTCCGGTGCACCCGCGCGGCGA
>JAEHDT010000001.1 GCA_016880225.1 Gemmatimonadota bacterium
ACGGCGCCGAGGCTCTGCGCCTTGCGCACGATCAGCATCGCGCGGCCGCCCTTGATCTGCGCCTCGGGCCGCAGGACGACCTGGATCAACCGGCCGCTGGCGGCGACCTCGGGCGTGGGCGGCGGGATGAACTCGGCTTCCGCCCGGACGACCCCCCCCCCCGGCGCGAGTCGCGCCATCGCGCGATCCAGGTCGGCGGCGACGCCCGCGACGTCGGCGTCACGCTCGCGACCCGCCACCGCGAGGTCGACCGCTTTTTCGAGCGCGTCTGTGGCGCGGAACAGCAGCTGGAGGGTCTCGTCGGCCGGCGGCTGCCCGCCACGCCGCAAGTGATCGAGGAGGTTCTCCATCCGGTGGGCGAGGTCGGCGACCCGGGCGTAGCCCATCGTCGCCGCCATCCCCTTCACCGTGTGCACCGCCCGGAAGATCCCGCCGACCGGCTCGGGCGCCGTCGGACGGCGCTCCCACTCGAGCAACAACTGGTTGCAGGCGCTCAAGTGTTCCCGGCTCTCGGCCAGGAACAGCTCGGCGTACTGCGACAGATCCATCGCTACCCCAGCACGCGCTGGACGGCTTCGAGCACGCGGGACGGCTGGAACGGCTTGACCACGAAGTCCTTGGCGCCCGCCTGGATGGCCTCGACCACGAGCGCTTGTTGCCCCATCGCGCTGCACATCAGGATTTTGGCGTCGGGATCGTTCTTCACGATCTCCCGCACCGCGTCGATGCCTCCCATATCGGGCATCACGATGTCCATGGTGACGAGGTCGGGCTTCAGCTGCCGGTATTTCTCCACCGCCTGAGACCCCGTCTCGGCTTCGCCGACGATCTCGAATCCGGCCTGCGCCAGGATGTCGCTGATCATCGTCCGCATGAAGATGGCGTCGTCGCAGACGAGCACGGTGTGGCTCACTGCTCCCTCCCCTGAGTAGTCAGAACCGGGCCCAGCAGCGCGGCGACGTCCAGGACTACGAAGAGGTCGTCGCCGCGCCGGCCCACGGCCCGCACGAGCGTCGGGTCGACGCCGGCGAGTCCACCGCCGCCGCGGTCCTCCAACGTGTCGGGACCGACGGCGAGCATGTCCATCACTTCATCCACCGTGAAGCCCGCGAGCCGGCGCCCCTCACCCACCTCGAGGAGCACGGTACTGCCCGCGGCTCCGTCCGGCTGGGCGGCGGGCGGCTCGGGCTGCCCGAGCGCGCGCCACCCTTCCACCACGGTGACCAGGGTCCCGCGGACATTCACCAGCCCCGCGACCACCGGGGGCGCGCCCGGAATGCGCGTCGTTGGGAGGCGCGGAAGGATCTCCCGCACCGCATCCACCTCGGCCGCGCATATCAGGTTTCCCACTCGGAAAACGAGCAGTCGGACGAGGGTTGCTTCACTCATCGGATGCGAAGAAGCCAAGATACTGCAAGGGGTTGCGCTCGGCAAGCAAGTTCGCATCGCCTGCCGCATCGGCGAGCGCGGGGCGCAGATCGGCGGGCCATTCGGACACCAGTGCGAGCCGCTCGCCGCTCACCGGATGGGTAAACGAGAGCGCCGCGGCATGCAGCAACTGCCGCGGCGCCAGCTCCTCGAGGCGCTCCGCCGCGCGCCGCTCCGACGGCGTGACACGGCGGCTGCCGCCGAACGCGTACTCGCGGTCGCCTACGACCGGATGCCCGATGTGCGCGAGGTGCACACGAATCTGATGCGTGCGCCCGGTGCCGAGCCGCAAGCGCACCAGATCCGCGATGCCGAAGCGCGCGACGACGGCGGCGTGCGTCAGCGCGTGCCGCCCGCCGTCGGCGACGGTCATTTTCTTCCGGTCTTTGGGATTGCGCGCGATGGGCGCCTCGATTTCGACGGGGCTTTTGCGCAGGTGGCCCCACACGAGCGCGGCGTACACGCGCGTGACTTCGCGGCGTTCGATCGCCGTCGCCAGACGCCGATGCGCCGCATCGGTTTTCGCGACGACGAGCAGTCCCGACGTGTCGCGGTCGAGGCGGTGCACGATGCCCGGACGGCCCTCGCTCGAGCCTTCGGACAGCGGCGTCCCACGCCCGACGAGGACGTTCACGAGGCTGTCCTCCCAATGCCCAGGCCCGGGATGCACGACGAGGCCGGCGGGCTTGTCGAGCACGGCCAGGTGCTCGTCTTCGTAGACGAATGTCAGAGCGGCGTGGGACGGCGTGTAGCTGCGTGGGGGCGCCTCGTCAGGCAGGTCGACGGTCACTTCGATCCCGCGTTCCAGCAGGGCGGAGGCGCGCAGCGCTTTGCCGCGCGCAGTCACGCGCTTGTCGGCGATGAGGCGTCCGGCTTGGGTACGAGAAAGGGCGAGTTGATCGGCGAGGAAGCGGTCGAGGCGCTCGGTGGTGCCCGCCACGACGCAGAAAACGACGGTCACGGCTCCGCCGCCTGCGCCTCCTTGGTGCGTTGCTGCGCGCGACCTTCCTGCCAGAGCGAGAGGGCGAGCGCGATCGCGCCGACGGTGATGGCCGAGTCGGCGACGTTGAACGTGGGCCAGCGCCACCCGCCGATGCCGACATCGACGAAGTCCACGACGCCCAGCGCGCTGCGCACCCGATCGATCAGGTTCCCCGCGGCGCCGCCGCACACCAGCGCGAGCGCGAGCAGGCGGAACCGGTCTCCGGGGCGGGTCGAGCGCACCATGGAGCCGAGGACGATCAGCGCGATGATCGCGAGTCCGAAG
>JAEHDT010000059.1 GCA_016880225.1 Gemmatimonadota bacterium
ACGGCGGCTCGGGGTGCCTGAAGGACCTGACGCTGGTGCAGCGCATCATCCGCGCGGTGCAGGATGCAACGGATCTCCCGGTGACGGTGAAGATCAGGAGCGGCTGGGACGAACCCCAGCGCGACCCTGTCTCGATCGCGCTGCGCTGCCGCGAGGCGGGCGCCCGGGCGCTCACCCTGCACGCTCGCACTCGCACGCAGATGTTCTCGGGGAAGGCCGATTGGGACGAGATCGCCCGGGTGGTCGAGGCGCTCGACATTCCCGTGATCGGCAACGGCGACATCACCACGGCGGAGGACGTCGTCGCGATGCGGGCCCACACCAAGTGCGCGGGCGTCATGATCGCACGCGGCGCGTTCGGGAACCCGTGGATCTTCGCGCAGGCGCGCGACCTCCTCGCCGGCCGTCCCAAGCGGCCCGACCCCGGTCCCGCCGAGCGTTTCGTGGTGGCGCTCGAGCACGCGCGGCTCGCGTTGCGCCTGCAGGGCGACACCCGCAAGACGGCGCTCGAGTTCCGCAAGCACTTCGGCTGGTACACCAAGGGCGTGCCGGGCGCGGCGTCGTTGCGCGAGCGGCTGTTCCAGATCGAGTCGATGCGCGAGGCGGAAGCTATCTTCGCGGCCTACCTCGGCGGGAGCGACGTGGGGCAGGCGGCGTGAACCTGGAAGACTTGGGGCGCTTCATCGAGCGCCTCCCATTCGCCTCCATCGATCACCTCCGGCCTGCGACACAGGGGCACCAGGAGGTGATTCTGTGTCAGGGCAAGACGCCCGAGCAGGCGGTGGCGATCGCGGAGCGGCTCGAGGCGGCGGGAGGCAGCTTTCTGGCGACGCGGGCCGAGCCCGCCCACCGCGCGGCACTGGCGATGCGCTTCCCCGCGGCCGAAGTGAACGAGCTGGGGCGCACCGTGTACCTGCCCGCCATCCCGGAGCCGGCGCCGACGGGGCGGGGCACGATCCTGATCGTCACCGCCGGCACGGGCGATCTGCCGGTCGCCGAGGAGGCGGCCGTGACGGCGCGAGCGCTCAGGAACCGCGTCGCCCGGCTCACCGATGTCGGGGTGGCGGGGATTCACCGTATTCTGACCGAGACGGACGCGTTACGCGCCGCGGCGGTGATCGTCGTGGTCGCCGGGATGGAGGGCGCGCTGCCGAGCGTCGTGGGGGGTCTCGTGTCGGTCCCGGTGATCGCGGTTCCCACGAGCATCGGGTACGGCGCTGCCTTCGGGGGGATCGCCGCGTTGCTCGGGATGCTCAACTCCTGCGCGTCGGGCGTCACCGTCGTCAACATCGACAATGGGTTCGGCGCCGCGGCCGCGGCGAGTCGCATCAATCACTCGTGAAGCTTCCCCCGGCGGGGGTGTGGATCGGCCGCGGGCTCGCCGTGCTTGGCCTCGCCGCGGTGGTCCGGGCCGTGGTCGCCGCCGATGTGTGGGCCCTGGTGGCGGCGCTGGGCGGGTTTCTGGCCGCCACGGGCCTGGCACTGGCGCCGCTCGTGCGTCTCTGGCTGTCCGACGAGCCGATCGTCCGACCGTCGGACTTCCTGCACGTGCTCGATCTGCTGCGCCGGGCGCACGGCGCCCGGGCGGGCTGGGTGGTTGGGTCGGACGACACAGAGCTCGAAGTCACTGGGAAGGGCGACATGGACCGGGCGGCACTGGAGCGCGGCGCGGCGCTGGTGCGGCTCGCCTCGGTGGACGGCCGTGCGCACGTGGCGCGGGAGCCGGCGGGCAGCTACATAGCCGTCGGCGACTTCCCGTTCGGCGCTGGCCTGCTGCTGCCGCCGCCCGATGCCACACCACAGGTCGCCGAGGCCGTGGCGGCGGAGCTGCGCCGCTTGGTGGCGAACATGCGGGTCGCGGAGCTGCGCGATGCCGCGGAGCGACCGGCCCAGCTGGTCTCGAAGCGCTTGGCGACGATCGCGGGAGGCGCGCAAACGCTCGAAGGGATCGCCAAAGCGGGTGTCACCCTCGCTCAACAGATCTCCGAACGCGGCGCCGCGATCGTGCTTCAGGGCCTCGGCTCGGCGCAGGGAGAGGCGCGCATCGTCGCCGTCTCGACAGCGGCGGACAGCCGGCTCGAATGGCTCACCGTGGCGGCCGACGCGCCGGCCGTGCGGGCCATCAACTCCCGGCTACCGGTCGCGTCGCAGGGGGCGGAGGACGTGTTCGGGAGCGCGCTACCCGACCGGCGGCGGCAGGAGCGGGCCGGCACCGCGTACCCGCTGCTCGATGGGCATTTCGCGATCGGCGCGCTCGTGGTGATGGGCGCGCCGATCGCCACCGGGACACCGGCGGGCGACCAGTTGCAGCGGCTCGTGGCTGAGCTGGGCTCGCGGCTCGCCGCCGCCCGGGCGGTGCACGAGGCGGAGCAGCGCGCGGTGCGTGACCCTCTCACGGGCCTGCGCAACCGCCGCGAGTTCGAGCGCGCCCTGGGACTGCACGGGACCAAGGCGCCGCCGATCGCGACGCTCATCTACGCCGACCTGGACCACTTCAAGAAGCTGAACGACACGTTGGGGCATGCCGCGGGCGACGCGGCGCTACGGCACGTGGCGCGGATTCTCGAGGGCGCGGTGCGCGATAAGGACCTCGTGGCGCGGATCGGCGGCGAGGAGTTCGCCGTGTGGATGCCGCACTCGCCGATCGAATCCGGGCTCGAGGTGGCCGAGCGCATCCGCCGCACGGTCGAGTCCACGCCGTGGCGGTGGAGCGGCGAGGTGCACCCGCTGAGCGTGTCGTGCGGCGTGGCGGGCTTCCCGGATACGGTGCGGGACCTCGCCAATCTCCGCAGCGCGGCCGACGCCGCGCTATACGCCGCGAAGGAAGGGGGACGGAACCGGGTGGAGCGGGCTCACGGGGATGTGACGCGGTAGACCGGATGAAGCTCCCAGAGAGCACGGACGGACGTGTTGCAGCGTCCGTGCCCTCCGTCGGTCCTGTCGCTCCGCCTGCCACGTCGGTGCTGGCCGTCGAAGAACGCGGCCCCGGTGATACGCGCCCGGACCGGCTCGGCGAGGAAGCCACCACGATGGCGCCTCGTGCCGGCGATCAGGGAGTCGAATGCCGCGCGGGCCGCGGCGTAGCGAGGGCTGTACTTCCGAGCGGGGATCTCGACCACGACGCAGGAGTCGGGCGGGCTACCGGGCCGCTCTGTCAGCTCCACGTGCCAGTCGCCGTCGTCCTTTTCCTTGTCGACCCGCCGCACCCAGGCGGTCAGCGTGTACGCGCGCAGCTCGCGGTCCACACGACGGGCACAGCGGTCGGCGGGGCCCAGGTCGGGCGGTGCCCACATGGCGAGGATGGCCGACACCGAGGTCGGCTCCGGTGCCAGCGTGGCGAGCGCCGTGTCGACCTTCTGCGTCCAGCGGTAGTGAGGCTCGCGGCACTGCTGCGC
>JAEHDT010000060.1 GCA_016880225.1 Gemmatimonadota bacterium
AGTCGCTCGCCGAGCAGATCATGACCCCGCGTCAGGTGAAGGAGTTCGCCGAGCACAAGGAGGCGGACTTCGCGATCGGGGTGCCGGGTGTGGGCCGGTTCCGGACGAACGTGTACCAGCAGCGCGGCACCGTGGCGTTCGCGTTCCGGGCCATTCCTTACGAAGTCAAGACGATCCGCGACCTGAATCTGCCGGCGGTGCTCGAGGAGATCGCGCTGCGGCCCCGCGGGCTGGTGCTGGTGACAGGCGTGACGGGGTCGGGGAAGTCGACGGCGCTGGCGGCGATGATCAACCACATCAACACGAATCGCAGGGTGAACATCATCACGATCGAGGACCCGATCGAGTTCCTGCATCGCGACAACCTGGCCAACATCTCGCAGCGCGAGGTGGGGAACGACACGCTGTCGTTCAACGCCGCGCTGCGCCACGTGCTGCGGCAAGCGCCCGACGTGATTTTGATCGGCGAGATTCGCGACATGGAAACGCTGGACACGGCGCTCAAGGCGGCGGACACGGGGCACCTGGTCTTCTCGACGCTGCACACGACGGACGCGACGCAGACCATCAACCGCGTCATTTCCTTCTTCCCGCCGCACCAGCACGACGAGGTACGCCACCTCTTGTCCACGGCCTTGCAGACGATCGTGTCGCTGCGTCTCGTGCCGCGCAAGGATGGACAGGGGCGGGTGCCGGCGGCCGAGGTGCTGATCAATACCGCTGCGGTCCAGGAGAACATGCGGGACCTGACGAAGTCGCTCAGCATTCCGGATCTGATCGCGCAGGGCTCGGTGCAGTACGGCATGCAGAGCTTCGACCAGTCGCTGATGTACTGGTATCAGCAGGGGATCGTCAGCTACGAGAGCGCGATCTTCTACGCCACGAACCCGAGCGAGTTCGCGCTGAAGGTCTCGGGCGTGGACTCGGGCGAGAGCCAGGCGTTCGGCGGCAGCACGGCGGCGGCGGGCATGCGCGACGACATCACGCCCTGATGTTCAAGAAGGTACTGGTCGCCAACCGCGGGGAGATCGCCCTGCGGGTGATCCGCGCGTGCAAGGAGCTGGACATCTCGACGGTCGCCGTCTACTCCGACGCGGACCGGGACAGCCTGCACACGCGGTTCGCCGACGACGACGTGTGCATCGGCGGCGCCCCGTCGCGCGACAGCTACCTCAACATCCCGCGCATCATCGCGGCTGCGGAAATCACCGGGGCCGACGCGATCCACCCGGGCTACGGCTTCCTGGCCGAGAACGCCGAGTTCGCGGACATCGTGCGCACGTCGAACATCACGTTCATAGGGCCGACGGGCGACCAGATCCGGCAGATGGGAGATAAGGCCGCCGCTCGCAAGCTGGCCCAGAAGCTGAAGGTGCCGACGGTCCCCGGGTCCCCCGGCCCCATCGACGACGTGGAGGCGGGGCTCAAGATCGCCGAGAAGATCGGATTCCCCGTGATCGTCAAGGCGGCGGCGGGTGGCGGCGGCAAGGGGATGCGGGTAGCGCAGGACGAGGAGCAGTTCGTGCAGAGCTTTTCGCTGGCCAAGCAGGAGGCGCTCGCCGCGTTCGGGTCGGACGAGGTGTACCTCGAGAAGTATCTCGCGCGACCACGCCACATCGAGATCCAGATCATGGGTGACACGCACGGGCGCGTGATGCACCTGTGCGAGCGCGACTGCTCGGTCCAGCGGCGTCACCAGAAGCTGATCGAGGAGGCCCCGAGCCCGGCGGTGGACGACACGCTGCGCCAGGACATCGGAGACGCGGCGGTGCGGCTCGCCGAGGCCATCGGCTACGTGGGCGCCGGGACGATAGAGTTCCTACTCGACGAGGACGGGTCGTTCTACTTCATGGAGATGAACACGCGGATCCAGGTGGAGCACCCGGTGACCGAGATGTGCACCAACTTCGACCTGGTGAAGGAGCAGATTCGCGTGGCGGCTGGCGAGCGGCTGTCGTTCGTGATGAACGGCAACCGGTTGCGCGGCCACGCCATCGAGTGCCGCGTCAACGCCGAGGACCCGGCCCGCAACTTCCAGCCGAGCCCCGGCACCATCACCGTGTACCATCCGCCGGGCGGCCCGGGCGTCCGGGTGGACACGCACATCTACGCCGGGTACACGGTGCCGCCGTACTACGACTCGCTGCTCGCCAAGCTGATCGTGCACGGCAACAACCGCGCCGAGGCGCTCGCCCGCATGCGGCAGGCGCTCGACTCGTTTATCATTGAGGGCGTGACCACGACCATCCCGTTCCTCAGTCGGGTCATGCGCCATCCCGACTTCATCGCTGGCCGCGTGGACACGAAGTTCCTCGAACGCGAGCCTCAACTGCTGCAGCCGCCCGCGTGAAGATCGACGTCCATTTCACGCCGGCCGGGGTCATGGCGGGGGATCTCGCCGGCCGCGGCGTCGTGGTCATCGACGCGCTGCGCGCCACCACCACCGTCATCACGGCCCTCGCGAACGGAGCCAAGGCCGTCATCCCCGCCGCCACGTCGGAAGAGGCGGTGCGGCTCGCGTCGAACCTCGAGAAGGACGGGGTGCTGCTCGCCGGCGAGCGGAAGAGCGTGAAGATCGAAGGGTTCGCGCTCGGCAACTCGCCTCGCGAAATGACCGCCGCGGCCGTCGGCGGCAAGACCATCGTGCTCGCGACCACGAACGGCACGCCGGCGCTCGTGGCGACGCAGGGCGGCGATCCGGTGCTGGTCGGCGCCCCGGCCAACTTCAAGGCCCTGGCAACGCGGGCGCGGGCGGTTCTGGTCGAGCGCGGCGATCTCGTGATCGTGTGCGCGGGGCGGGAGAAGCAGTTCGCGGTCGAGGACGCCTACACGGCCGGCCGGCTCATCAAGGCGGTCAAGCGGGGCCTCCGCAAGCTTGCGCTCAACGACGGCGCTCGCGCCGCCGTGGCCCTCACCCGCGAGTTCGCGACGTGGGCGGACGCCCTGGAAAAGTCGGAGGCCGCCCGGCAGCTCGCCGACGTCGATCTCGCCGCCGACGTCGCATTCGCCGCCCGCGCGGACCGCTTCGCCGTCGTCCCCACCTACGCCGACCGCCGTATCACATGAACGCGAAAGTGCGCCAGGAGCTGATCGGGATCGGCGCGCTTGTGGTCGGGCTGTTCCTCGGATTCACGCTGCTGCGGCTGCCGATCACGGGCAGCTGGGGTGACCGGATCGGCTCGCTGTTGTGGCGCGTGCTGGGCGTAGGGTCGGTGCTGTTGCCGCTGCTGGGCATCGGCTGGGCGCTGGCGGCGTTCGAGCGACTGGGGAACCTCTCCGCCGGGCGGGCGGCGGCGCTCGGGGCGGGCCTCGTGGTGCTGATCCCCTATGGCATCGGCACCCTGACCGGGGCGGCGTTCCCCGCGGACTACGCGGCGTGGGGCTCCACGCACAAGCTCGTGGGCACGCTGCCCGCGCTGCTCGCGCACGGCGTGCACCAGGCGGTGGGTACGGTCGGGGGCACGCTGGTCGGCCTGTTTGCGCTGTCGGCGCTGGGGCTCCTGACGATCGGGTGGCATCCGCTGGCGATGCTGCGGGGGACCGGCGAGCGGGAAGCGGCGGCGGCGCCCGCTCCGGCGGGGAAGACGCCGAAGCGCGAGGCCGTGCGGGAGCCGCTCCCCGCTCCCCGCCCGCAGCGGCCGCGCAAGGAGAAGCCCGCGCCGCCTCCCACCAGGCTCGCCCCGGTGCCCGCAGGCGTGCTCATCCCTCCCATCGAGCTGCTGAATCCCGCTCCGCCCGAGGACGGTGACGCGGGGCTCGCGCAGATCGAGCAGATGGGCCTGAAGCTGATCGAAACGCTGCAGACGTTTCGGGTCGAGGGCGCCATCGCGGGCCGCACCGTCGGGCCGGTCGTGACGCAGTACGAGGTGGCCCCAGGCCCGGGCGTGAAGGTGGGCCGGATCGCAGCCCTCGCCGACGACCTGGCGCTCGCCATGCGGGCCCAGTCGCTCCGCATCGTGGCGCCGATTCCCGGCAAGGCGGCCGTGGGCATCGAAGTGCCGAACCCCACGCCGCGCATGGTGCACGTGCGCGAGCTGATCGAGGGCGCCGACTATCATCGGGCTACCCGCGCCCTGCCGATCGCGCTCGGCAAGAACCTGGAGGGCGAGGCCGTCGTGGCGGACCTCGCCAAGATGCCGCACCTCCTGATTGCGGGCGTCACCGGCTCGGGCAAGTCGGTCTGCATCAACACCATCATCACGAGCCTCATCTACACGCACCCGCCGGAGCGCCTCAAGCTGCTGATGATCGACCCGAAGATGGTCGAGCTCTCGATGTATGCGGCGCTGCCGCACCTGGGACTGCCGGTGGTGACGAACCACCACAAGGCGGCGAGCGTCCTGAAGTGGGCTGTATGGGAGATGGACCGGCGCTACCGGCTGCTACACGCGAACCACGCCCGCAACATTGTGGACTTCAACAAGAAGGTCGAGGAGAAGAAGCCGCTCAAGGGCCCGCGCGAGACGATCGCGACGCAGGCGGGCATTCAGAAGGAGCTGCCGTTGGACGGCGAGTACGCGGGTGGGATCGTACCCTACATCGTACTGATCGTGGACGAGCTCGCCGACCTGATGCTCACGGTGCAGGGGGAGATCGAGACGCCGCTCGCGACGCTGGCGCAGAAGGCCCGTGCCATCGGGATCCACCTGGTGCTCGCGACGCAGCGCCCCTCTGTCAATGTCATCACCGGGCTGATCAAGGCGAACTTCCCCTGCCGCATCGCGTTTCGCGTGTCGGCCAAGGTCGATAGCCGCACCATCCTCGACCAGAACGGCGCCGAAACCCTGCTCGGCAACGGCGACATGCTGTTCCTGCCCCCGGGCAAGAGCGAGTTGCTGCGCGTGCAAGGGGCCTTCATCTCGACGGACGAGACCGAGCGACTGATGGACTGGTACAAGGGGCACGCCCCGCCGGTGGCAGCGGCGGCCGGCACTACCATCGACGAGCAGGTGACCGCGCTGGAGGAGGCGGAGAAAGCGGGGGACGAAGGAAGCGGCAAGGGGGACGAGGGCACACCGGGCGAACGGGACTCCCTGTTCCG
>JAEHDT010000061.1 GCA_016880225.1 Gemmatimonadota bacterium
ACCGCCCCCACCGCCCCCACCGCCCCCACCGCCCCCACCACCTCCTCCGCCTCCTCCTCCGCCCACCGGCACGTCCCGCACTGTGAGTGCGGAGTGCCAGTCGTCGCGCTCGGCCGTGACGCCGAGCGTGATCCGTCCCCACTTCCCCGCGGTGGCCGTGCCCTGAAAGCCCAATCCCATCACCCGCGAGTCGCTCGACTGCCTGAACGAGCCGCGGATGGTGGAATCACTCATGATCGAGGCGTAGGAGCTGTCGTCGTAGCGGTCGTGATCCTCGCGATACCGATTGACGTAGCCCCACCCGCGCAGGGACAGCGCGCCCGGCGGCGAGTAGCTCACGGCGACCTGGGCGGTGCCCTGGTCGAATTTCGGCACGCGCTCGTACGTGGGCCGGGAGGCGAACGGGTCCGTGGAGTCGATGATCGCGGTGGTCGGGATTCCGTAGCTCCCCCGCACGAAAGAGCCAACGAAGCCGGCGGTGACGCGAGACGACAGTGCAGCGGTCACGTCGCCGAACAGGCTGACGCGATCGCGATCGCTGTTGCTGCGCAGGGCGTCGGCCGTCGCGCCGACGCTGGGGAGCCCCTGGGTGAGATAGCCGTCGCTGGTGTACCCGCTGGCCGCCGCGAACGCGGCGAGGCGGTCGCCGCCGGCGCCGGCGGTGCCGCGCAACAAAGCGGTGCCGCGCTCGCGGGTCTCCGCGCTCACGTCGCCCGTGGCCCGGCCCACGCCGCGCCGCGTGACGACGTTGATGGTGCCGGCGAGCGGGCCGGCGCCGTACAGCACCGATGATGGGCCCGGCGTCAGCTTGATGTACGCGATGTCCTCGACGGGGATCAGTGTGGGGTCGAACTGGCCGTCGAAGGTCGAGTTGAGCGGAACGCCGTCGAGCAGCAGCAGCAGGTGCCGCGGCCGGAACCCGCGCACGTCGATGCGCGGGACGCCGTCGCCGCCCGTACGGACGTCGAGGCCGGGGATGAGCTCCAGGGCCTCATCGAGCGTCCGTGCCCCGAGGGCGGCGACATCGGCGGCGGTGACCAGGCGCACGGTACCGCTCGCCTCGGAAGCGGGTC
Organism: Gemmatimonadota bacterium; assembly: GCA_016880225.1. Taxonomy (GTDB): domain Bacteria; phylum Gemmatimonadota; class Gemmatimonadetes; order Gemmatimonadales; family GWC2-71-9; genus AG41. The sequence goes on from JAEHDT010000061.1 coordinate 1,074, forward strand.
TGCGGGCCGAGACGACCACTTCGCCCAGCTCGTAGGTCGGAGTCGTGTCCGACTGGGCCCGGGCCGGGGCGCCGAACGACTCGAGCAGCAGCAGCGCGATCGCCGCGAGGTGGCGATGGGTGACATGGGACGGCACGAGCGGGAAGGTACGGCCTGCCCGTCCGATAGGCAACCTGGTGCCTATCGAATGGGTGTCCCGTCACCCCGCGGCGCTCAGCTCCGCCTGATGCTCGATGATGCGGCCGACCAATCCGTAGCGCCGCGCCTCTTCAGCGGTCAGCCAGAAGTTGCGCCGCGTGTCTTCCTCGATGCGCTCGAGCGGTTGCCCGGTCTGCTGTGCGAACACGCGATTGAGCCGGTCCCGCATCTTGAGAATCTCGCGGGCCTCGATCTCGATGTCGCTGGCGGATCCGCCCGCGCCGCCGGCCGGCTGGTGCAGCAGGAAGCGGGTATTGGGAAGGCAGTAGCGGTCCTCGCGCGGCACGGCGACGTAGATGAGGGCCGCGCTGCTCGCGACCCACCCGGTTCCCACCATGCGCACGCGGGGGCTCAGGAAGCGCACCAGATCGTGGATGGTGTCGCCCGCCTCCACGTGCCCGCCCTGAGAGTTGATGAACACCGTGATGTCCTCGGTCGATTCGCCGGCCAGGGCGAGGAGCTGTGCCGTCACGCCGGCGGCGACCCGCTGGGTGATCTCGCCGCTGATGATCACGGTCCGAGCTCGAAACAGCCGCTCGGCGATCAGGTTCTGGGGAGGCGAAACCGTCGGCTCGAGCGGCGTCAGCTCTTCCATGGGCGTCTCCGGGTGGTGGGCTTACTTGGTAGTGGCGCGGCGGCGCGCGAGTTCCGCGAGCGCGCGCGTCACGTAGACCCGCGTCATTTGCTTCCGCCACGAGAGGTCGAAGTCGGTGTTATCCATCGGCTTGGCCGGCCGGTACGCAGCATCGGCCGCGGCCGCGATCGCCTCGGATGAGAGCGTCGTTCCTCGACAGCGGGCGCCCGCTTCGGGAGTTTCCTGGGGGTAGCTCGCCACGCCGCCCAGCACCACGCGGGCGTCCGCGACCAGCGCCCCATCCCACTGGACCCACGCGGCGACGCCGAGCACGGGGAAGTCGAACGAGCCGCGGCGGCGCAGCTTGTGGTACACCGCGTCCCATCCGTCGGGTGGGGGCAGCCGCACCGCCACGAGGATCTCGTCGGGCTGCTTGGTCAGATAGTTGATGCCGTCGTTGTGGTAGAAGCGCGCCGCGGGGACCACGCGCTCCCCTCCGGGACCCGCGATGACGTATTCCGCGCCGAGCGCCACCATGACGGGCGCCACGTCGGATGAGCTCACGGCCCAACAACGCGGTGAGGACGGCGCTACCCAGCAGATGTGACCGTCCTTTTTCATGCAGAACTCGATCGCCCGCCGCCACTCGTAGCTCTGGTCGTAATAGTTGCAGCGCGTGTCGAGGCACAGGTTGCCGCCCAGCGTGCCCATGTTACGCAGCAACGGCGTGGAGACGAGCGCCGCCGCCTCTCCCACCACCGGGGCGGTCTGGCGGACGGGTGGACAGGAGGTCAGTTCGGTGAGCGTCATGCACGCGCCCACCGCGACACCACCGTCCGCCTGACCACCTGAGCGCCTGACCGCCGCCCGCAGCTCTGGGATCCCCATCAGTGAGATCACGGTCTTCGGTTCCTGCTGCCGCCGCTTCATGTTGGGGTAGAGATCGGTGCCACCGGCCACGTACACCCCGTGAGGCCCGGCATCCGATTTCATGGCCAGCGCATCCCGGAGGGTCGTCGGCTCGAGGTAGCGGAACGACGGGAGCCGCAGCATCAGCGCCCAGCGACCCCGGGCGCTGCCCCGCGGTGCGCGCCATCGGTTTTCCCTGGGGTAGGCACCGCCTTGCCGTCGCCCCCTTCCCAGGGCGGCGGGACGCGCGTGGGCTCGGGCCAGGTGATCTCGGGGAAGCGAGCAGGGCCAAACCGGGGCTCCTCGCCCTTCTCCTTCCGGCGCAACGCCTTGAACACCTTCTCGGGAGTGATCGGCACTTCGTCGATGCGCACGCCCACGGCGTCGTACACGGCGTTCGCGACCGCGGGCGGCACGGGAAGCAGCGGTCCCTGGCCGCACTCCTTGGCGCCGAACGGGCCGTTCGGATCGGGATCCTCCACCATGTAGGTCACGACGTCGCACATCTCGAGCGTCGTGGGGCTCTTGTACTCGAGCAAGCTGGGAATCTTGTGGACCACGTTGCGGTCGCCGCGGTAGGCCATCTCTTCCATGAGCGCCTCGCCCAGGCCCATGTACACGGAGCCCTCGATCTGACCCATCACGGTCGCGGCGTTGATGGCGCGGCCCACGTCGTGGGCGATCCAGATCTTCGGGACGCGCACGATCCCCGTGGCCGCATCCACGTCCACCTCGGCCACGCAGGCGCTGTAGGAGTACGCGGGCGACGGGCCGACTCCCGCTCCACGATACTTGCCAGGCGACGGGGGCGGCGTGTACGAACCCACCGTGCCGACGGTGCCCTCCGCCGCCTCCGCGAGTTGCACGGCGTCCCCGAATGCGACACCCCGCGAGGGCGCCTCCACGTCGAACGCGCGCGAGTCGGCGAACCCGATCCGCTCCAGCGGCACGTCGAGCTTACGGGCCACGTGGCGGGCGATGATCTCGCGGGCCCGCTCCGCCGCCTGGATCGCCGCGTTCCCGGTCATGAGCGTGACCCGGCTCGAGTAGCTCCCCAGGTCCACCGGCGTCAGATCGGTGTCGCCGGTGACGACGGTGACGTCGCGCGGCTCGAGTCCCAGTACCTCCGCGACGATCGTCGCCAGGATCGAGTCCGAGCCCTGCCCGATCTCGGTCGAGCCGCAGAACACGGTCACGCCGCCGCCGCGGTCGCACTTGAGCTGCACTCCAGAGTGGGGCATCGCATTCCAGTAGATCGGCAGCCCCGCGCCGGTGATGTAGGACGAACAGGCGAGGCCGATCCCCTTCCCGGAGGGGAGGCGCCTGAACTTCCCCTTCCACCCGGAGCCCCGCACCACCTTCTCGATGCAGGCGCCCAGGCCCATGGTGCCGACGCGCAGCCAGTTGGCGGTGAGCGAGTTGGGCGCGACGAGGTGCTTGAGCCGCAGCTCCGCAGGGTCCATCCCGAGCTGCTCGGCGATCTTGTCGAGGTGCACCTCGAGCGCGAACCGGGGCTGCGGCGTACCGTGGCCCCGTTTCGGCCCACACGGCGGCTTGTTTGTGAACGCTCTTGCGCCCTGGAATCTGTAACGCGGAACCTGGTACGTGACGGTCTGCAGCGCGCCGGTGTAATAGGTGCTTGCCACGCCGTAGGAGCCGTAGCCGCCGCCGTCGAGCAGCGACTTGAAGTGCATGCCGGTGATCGCCCCGTCCTTCTTCACGCCGGTCTTCATCCACATGAGGGTGGGGTGGCGGCCACGGTGGCAGTAGAACACCTCCTCTCGCGTGAGCGTGATCTTCACCGGGCGCCCGGTCATCATGGCGAGCTTGGCCGCGACGATCTCATGGCTGAACGGATCGCTCTTGCCGCCGAAACCGCCGCCGTTGGGTGTGGCGATGACGCGGATGCGCGCCGCCGGCAGCTCCAGCACCTTCGCCAGCGCCCGGTGCACGTAGTGCGGGGTCTGGGTGCTGCTCCACAGGGTGAGCTTGCGATC
>JAEHDT010000062.1 GCA_016880225.1 Gemmatimonadota bacterium
CCGCCGGGCGGCGCGCGCGGTGCTCGCGGCGGAGCTCAGGCGCGAGAGCCACGTCCCGGTGGCGCGGGTGGCCGACTCCCTCGCCCTCCACGCCACACCGGACGGCGCCGCCTGCGGCCTGTACGGCGCCGCGTTCACCGAGCTGCTCCGACTCCTCGTCGGCTTCGAGGGCGCCATGCTCCACGTGTCCTGCCGGGCGACGGGCGGCGGCGAGTGCGAGTGGCGGGCCGCGCCCCCCGATCCCCGCCACCGCTGATGCCCCTGCTCCAGGGTCTCGATCTCCCCGCGTTGCGGGAGGCGCTCGCCGCGCTCGGCGCCGACGGCTGGCTGCTGTACGACTTTCGCAAGGTGAACCCGATCGCTGGGCGCATCATCGGCGACACCGGCATGGGGACGCGGCGGCTGTTCGTGCTGCTGCCGCGCGCCGGGCCTCCCGTCGCCGTGGCCCATCGCATCGAGCTGCAGCCGCTGGCGGATTTCCCCGGCGAGGTCCGGCCCTACGGCGCGTGGCGCGAGCTGCACGGCCACCTCGAAACGCTGGTTCGCGGCCGCACCCTCGCGATCGAGACTTCGCCGCGGGACCAGGTGCCCTATCTCGACCGCGTCCCGCACGGCGTAGTCCAGCTGCTCGAGTCGTTCGGCGCGCGGCTCGTTTCCTCGGCGCCGCTCGTGTCCCGCTTCGCCGCGTCGTGGAGCGCCGCCGAGCTGGCGGGTCACCGCCGCGCGGCGGAAGCGCTCGCCGCCATCGCCCGCGACGCGCTCGCGTGGGTGGGCGCCGAGGCGGCGCGCGGCGGCGAAGTGCGGGACACGGGCGTCGTGCAGCGCGTGCGCGAGGCGATCGAGCGCGCGGGGCTCTGGACCAACGAGGGGCCGATCGTCGCGTTCGGAGCGACGACCGCCATGCCGCATTACGAGCCGCACCCCGGCGCGGACCGGCGCCTTGCGCCGGGCGAGGTGGTGCTGCTCGACCTGTGGGCGGGACCCGGCCGGGGCTCGGTGTTCGCCGATCAGACGTGGATGGCGTTCGCCGGACGCGCTCCCGATGCCGAGGTCCGCCGGGTGTGGCAGGCGGTGAAGGGGGCGCGCGATGCGGCGGTGCGGTTCCTGCGCGACCGCTGGCGGCCGAATGCGCCGGTCAGCGGCGCCCAGGTGGACGACGCGGCGCGGGCGGTGGTCCGCGACGCGGGCCTCGCCGAGTACTTCGTGCACCGCACCGGCCACTCGATCGATCGCGACCTGCACGGCTCGGGGCCCCACATCGACAACTTCGAGACCGAGGACGCACGGGCGCTCGTGCCCGGCGTGGGCTTTTCGGTGGAGCCGGGCGTCTACCTGCCGGGGCGCTTCGGGATGCGGAGCGAGATCAACGTGTACATAGACACGGGTGGTCCCGAGGTGAATCCGCGGGTGCCGCAGGAGGAGCTGTTCTTGGTGTGACGATCACAGCCCCGCTAGGACCAGGGCGGCCCACACCGCGGCGCCCACCGCGACGTGCGCGGCCCGGAGCGCTTGCGGCAGCGCGAGCAGCACCATCGCCGCCGCGATGAGGACCTGCACGCTGACGAGCGCGACCACCCACCATGCGCCACGCCGTTTGATCCGCACCGCCCACCACAGCGAGTAGCCGAACAGCCCGTACGCGAGCAACCGGTGGGTCCAGTGGAGGTGCTGCAGGTAGTTCCCCGCCGGGGCGATCTGTCCGTTGCAGAGCGGGAATCCGAGGCAGGCGCTCGCCGCGCCCATGTTCGCGGTGAGCGCGCCGAACAGCACCGTGACCAAGCCGAGGGCGAGGGCGAACAGCGCCGCCCCTGAGGGCAGCGAGACGGGACCTCCTTTCGCGACCACAAGCAGCGTCGCGAGCAACAGCATCGCCGTGCCCAAGTGCAGGATCACGGTCCAGGGCGGCAGGCTCAGCTTCACCGTGACCGCGCCGAGCAGCACCTGCACGAGCAGGAGGCCCGCCGCAATGTAGGGAGCGACGGACGGCCGGGCGGCCGGACGGTCGAACGTGCCCCGTCGCAGCCACCACCCGTACGCCGCCAGCGCGGTCACGAGCACGCTCACCGCCGCGGCGGCGAGCCGATGCCCGTATTCGATCATCGTGGGGACGTCGAGCGGCGGGAGCAGTTTGCCGTTGCACAGCGGCCAGTGCTCGCCGCATCCCATCCCGGACCCGGTGATCCGGACGATGGCGCCGAGGATGATGAGCAGGTAGGTGAACGCCGCCGCCGTCCAGGCGAGTTGCGTGAAGCGTCGCGTCATGGGTGCGGAAATGTATATTGGCGCTTCTCATGTCCATACCTGTGGATCGCTGGGGCGACCGGTTGCCGCGCCGGCTCGGGTTCTGGAGCGCGGTGGCGGTGCTCGTGGGCTCGACCATCGGCGGCGGCATCTTCCGCACCCCCGCGGTGATCGCCGAGCGGGTGCCGGCGGCTGGCCCGATGTTCGGCGTGTGGGTGCTGGGCGGGCTGCTGGCGCTGTGCGGGGCGCTCACCTACGCCGAGCTGGCCGGGCTGTTCCCCCGCTCGGGCGGCGTGTACGTGTACATCCGCGAGGGGTTCGGCCGGCTGCCGGCGTTTCTGTTTGGCTGGACGGAGCTGGTGCTGATCCGCGCGTCAGCGCTGGGCGCGATCTCCACGCCGTTCGCCGAGTACCTGCTGCGCTCGGTGGGCCGGGATCCGGCCCTGCCGGAGAACGCCGGGCTGGTCCACTACGTCGCCGCGGCGGCGATCGCGCTCACGGCCGCGCTCAACTACTACGGCGTGCGCTGGAGCGCGCTCGTCCTGAACCTCACGACGGCCGCGAAGTACGGCGCGTTGCTGCTGCTCGTGGTGCTCGCGTTCTTCGTGGGGCACGGCGACGTCGCGCACTTCAGCGTCGCGGCGGGCCCGCTCACGCCGGGGCTGTTCGGCCTCGCGCTCGTGTCGGTGCTGTGGGCGTACGACGGGTGGGGCGATCTCTCGTTCGTGGGCGGGGAAGTGAAAGACCCCGAGCGCAACCTGCCGCGGGCGCTGGTGGTGGGGACGGCCGCGATCATCGCGATCTACCTGCTCGTCAACGCGGCGTATCTCTATCTGCTGCCGCTCGACCGGATGGCCCGGTCTCCGCTCGTCGCGGCCGATGCCGCGCAAGTGGTGCTCGGCCAGTTCGGCATCGGCGCCGTCTCGGTGGTCGTGATGCTCGCGACTTTCTCGACGCTCGTCGGATCGATCCTCACCGCGCCGCGCATCTTCTTCGCCATGGCGGACGACGGCCTGTTCTTCCGGGCGGTGGCGAAGGTCCACCCGCGCCATCACACCCCCTCCACCGCAATCGTGCTCACCGCCTGCCTGGGGGTCGGCTTCGTGTTGATCCGCACTTTCGAGCAGCTCGCCGACCAGTTCGTGGTGGCGATCTTCCCGTTCTACGCGCTCGCGGCGGCGGCGGTGTTCGTGCTGCGGCGGCGGCAACCCGACCGCCCGCGACCGGTACGGGTGCTCGGCTATCCCGTGGTGCCGTTGCTGTTCGTGCTCGCGACCTTCGTGATCCTGGGGAACGCGCTGTGGGGGCACCCGCGCGAGACGGGGTTCGCGTTTCTCATCATCCTGCTGGGCGTGCCGGTCTACTGGTGGTGGCTCGGCCGGCGGGGCGAACCCGGCGGGACGTGACGTCCCACCGGGTGAGCCCGGCCGGGCCGGCCCGGTCGATCAGAAGGAATAGCGCAACGTCAGCTGGACCTGGTACACGCTGCTGGTGCGGCCGTCGAATGCCTTGGGCGTTCCGGTGGCCGCGTCGTACAACCGCGTGTCGAATGTGTACGTCGGGATCGACCGCGGATCGTTGAGCGGGCCGCTGTTCGCGAAGTTGCGCCCGGTCTGGATCAGCGCCCGCTGGTCCGGGAACGTGGCGCTCAAGGTCGGCAGCCGGTTCTGGCCCCAATGCGGGTTGAGCAGGTTGAGGACGTTGAACAGGTCGAGCTGCAGCGCCAGCTCGTGGCCGCGGTACTGCGGGATCGACTGCCGGACGGAGAGGTCGAGCCGGTTCTGCGTGGGGCTGCGGCAGCTGTCACGCTCCATGATCTTGCCGCGCTGGCGCACCAGGCAGTCCTGCGAGTCGATGAACCGGTTGAACGCCTGCGCGGCGACGGCGTTCTGCACGAACGCGCCGTCCACCCCGGTGCCGATCCGGATCTCGTTCGGATCGGTGGCGTCCCGCGGGATGTAGATCAGGTCGTTGCCGTTGTACCCGTCGCCGTTCAGGTCTCCCAGGGCGACGTAATCGAACGGCACGCCCGACGTGCGCTCGTAGTACACGGTGATGTCGGTGTGCGTGCCCTGCCACGGCAGCGTGTAGGTGCCGTACGCGAGGAGGCGGTGCGGACGGGAGAAGACCGACGTGGACGTCGTCAGGTCTTCGTGCGCGTTCGAGAGCTGCCGGCCGTTGCGCCAGTTGGAGATCGCCCGGTCGGACGTGAGGCTCTGCACGTCCTCCGACTTGGTGTACGTATACGCCACCGTCGCCTCGAAGCGGCCGGAGAAGCGGCGGTTCAGCTGTGCCGAGAGCGAGTAATTGAAGTCCTTCGACTGGTTCGTGACCTGGATCATCCCCTCGCTGAACCCGACGCCGAGGAACGAGGTGATCCAGCGCTGGTTGTTGTTGGTGATGTTGCCGTTCGCCGCGATCGTGTCGGCGTACAGCACGCGGCCGTCGCGGTCGGTGTACGGCACGCCGCCCACGATCCGCGGCCCCTTGATGTTCAGGTCGCGGATCAGCACGCCATTGATCGCCTTGCGGTACAACCCCTCCACCGTCAGCACCGTGCCGCCTGGCAGCTGCCGGTCGAAGCCCCCGGAAATACCGAAGTACTGCGGGTACTTGAAATTCGGATCCGTGAGATTGACCCCGAGCGTGCCCGCTTGTCCGGGGGGCGTCGTGCCGGTGCACGCTTTGGGCAGCGAGTTCACGTCCACCGTGAAGGCGGGGACCGGCCCGGGGGCCGTGCAGCTCAGGCGCACCAGGCCGAGCCCGGTGTTGGCGAAGGCGTTGCCGAGCAGGATGTAGGGTGGCGGGCCGGTGTAGACGCCGATATTGGCGCGAATCTGGTTTCGCTGGTCGCCCGTGGGATCGAAATTGACCCCGACGCGGGGCGACAGGAGCACCCGCGTCTTGGGGATCACGTCAGTGCGGATGCCGCTGAGACCGGCCGTGGCGAGTGCGTTTGTCAACGCGTCGTTCTGCGGCGGGGTGTCGAGCAGCTTCGGGAGGTCGGCGCGCAGCCCGTAGGTCAGCGTCAGGCGGTTGTTCACCGCCCACTGGTCCTGGGCGTACAGGCTGTACACCTGGACGTGGAAGTCGGCCGGGATGTCGGCGGCGTTCCCGCTGTTCGCGTACCCGACGGCGTAGCCGACCGGCGTGCCGGCGGCCAGGTCCGCCATGTTGTTGAACTTGTACACGCCGAACGCGCCCTGGGCAAAGTTGTTGAAGATGTGCGTCCGGTCGAAGCGGCCGCCCACCGTCACCGTGTGCGTGGCGATTGGCAGCGTGAAGTTGTCGACGACTTCGAAGATCTTCTGATCGAGCAGGTTGCCCGGGGAGAACTGCTCGGTGCCGAACGTGACCGCGCGCACGACGCCGCCCACGTTGACCCCCACGCTCACTTCGGGCGCCTGCAGCGGCACGATGCGCTCGTCCTTGATGGTGCTGTACCCGACGATCAGCTCGTTCGACCGGCCGTTCGGGAAGTTGGAGTAGAGCTGCCCTGTGGTGGAGTTGTTCTTCGCGTCGCGCGAAAAGCCATTCGAGGTGAAGCGGAACCCGGCGTTCTGGTTGAGCGGGCTCGTTTGCAGCGTCTGGACGTTGCGGGAGAAGTCGTCCTGCTGGTCGTGGTTGATGATCTGGCGCAGCACGAAGCGGTGCACCGGCGAGATCTGGTAGTCGATCCGGCCGAACAGGTTGGTGAGCGGCGTCTCGTTGTCGATCGGTGCCGTGCTCCCCACGTTGAAGCCGTAGTTCGTCTGCATGATGTTCGCGATGGCGGCGAGGCTCTCGGCCGGCACCACGGGGTCGCCGGGGTTGGGTGCGGGCGACGGCGTCGTGCCCTGGTAGTACGGTCCCCCCGCCGGCTGGGTGCGCTGCTGCCACTCGGGCGCCACGAAGAAGTGCAGCTTGTTACGGATGATCGGCCCGCCGAAGTGGAAGCCGTACTGCTTCACGTTGAACTGCGGCGTGCGGAGCGGTCTGCCCACCAGGTCGAACCCCAGCACGTCCTGACTGCTGCGGTAGGTGTAGGTGGCCCCGCCGTGGTACTCGTTGGTCCCGCTCTTGGTCACGGCGTTGACGAGCATCCCGGCGAAGTTGCCCTGCCGCACGTCGGTGGGGGTGAACATCACCTTGAATTCCTTGACCGCGTCGAGCGAGATGATCTTGCCGCCGGCGCTGCCGCCCGGCGTGCCGTTCGTGGCGGAGAGGTTGAAGCGCTCGCTCTGGTTGGCGCCGTCGATGGTGATGGTGTTGTAGCGGTTGTACGCCCCGGCGCCGCTCGCGGCGCCGGTGGCGGGATAGACCACCTGGGGCGCGAGCTTCAGCTGGTCGATGAAGTCGCGGCTGAACGTCGGCACGCGCTGCACCAGGGAGTCGGAGATCTGGACGCTCACGCCCTGCCGGGTCGGGGAGAAGTCGGGAGTCGCGCCGCCCGCGACGACAACCGCCTCCAGCTCCACCGCCTGCGGAGCGAGTTGTGCGTCGACCCGCGTCGCCTGGGAGAGCTCGACCAGGACGCCGTCGCGCTGGTACGGCTGGTGACCAATGGCGCGCACCGTGACCGTGTAGGGGCCGCCGACCTCGAGCCCCTGCACCAGAAACAGGCCGTTCTCCCGGGTACGCGTACTGGTCGCGTAGCCCGTGCTGCGGTTCACGATCCGCACGTCCGCGAGCACGATGGGCTGGCCGTTCGTATCCGTGACCCTGCCCGAGATCGCCCCCGTCGTGACGCCCTGCGCCACCATGGGGTCGGCGATCAGCGTCGAGAACAAGACCGCCGCCACGCAGGCGAGCGGTGCGCGAACGATCCAGGGCATAGGTGGATATCTCCCTTGGGATACTGAGGTTGCCGGAGGATGGTCCATCGACGCTGCAGAAGCTGAACCGCGGTGGGAAGCCCGTCAAGGACGCGCGGGCCGCTCTTCCTGTAACGATCCCGTGACGGGTTTGCGCTACGTCCGCGCCCTCCGCCACAACCAGACGCCCCCGACTCCGAAAATCAGGTTTGGCACCCACGCTGCGAACGCCGGCGGCAGCGCGCCGCCGGACCCGACCGCCTTCGACAGCTGGAACATCAACAGGTCCACGAAGGTCGTCGCGAGACATACCGCGACGCCCCACGCGGTGCCGCTGCGCGGCGTGGAGACCGCGAGCGGCGCTCCGAACAGCGCGATGATGATGCAGGCGAACGGCACCGCCAGCTTGAGCGCTCGCTCCACGCGCAGCTTCCGCGTGTCCGAGCCGGACCTCGACAGCGCGTCGATGTACTGCCCGAGCTCCGCGTAGCGCATCTCGTCCGGCGCCTTCGGCTCGGCGAGCAGGGCGGCGGGCGTCTCGCGCAGCGTCCGGGCCTTGAGCTTCTCGAACCGGAACGTCGGCTCCCGGCCCGGAGCGAGCAGGTAGCGAACGGCGCCCGTGTTGAGCGTCCAGCCCGCCGTGGCGCGCGCCGTATCGTAGCTGGCGCGCTGCGCTGCGACCATGATGGTGGGATAGTCCCCTCCCGTGCCCTCGCGCTCGAGGATCGGGTCCCGCATCTCGGCGCCACCGGGCCTCAGGTCGAGCGCGCGAATCGAGTAGACCCACCCGCCGTCCGCCCGGTACACGAAGGGCGAGAAGCGGGAGCGCGTCGCGGGAGCGGCCTTCTCCCCCAGCAACTCGGCGCGCCGCGCCGAGGTCACCGGGGCGAGCTCGGTGAGCCCCAGGTCGAGCAGCACGGCCGCGAGCGACGCGAGGAGCAGCGGCCGCACCACTCGATGGAACGAGATGCCCGAGGCCTTGGCGGCGGTCAGCTCCGAGTGGCGCCCCAACGTGCCTACGGTGAACACCACCGCGAACAACACCGCCACCGGCAACACGAGCGAGATGGTCTCCGGGAGATAGAACAGGTACGAGTACGCGATGCGGGCCTTCGAGACTCCCTTGCCCAGATAGGTGTCGAGCTTGTCGGTCAGGTCGATGACCATCACCAGGAACGGGAACCCCAGGGCCGCGAGCAGGAACACCTTGTTCCACTCGCGCAGCAGGTAGCGATCGAGCGTGCTCATGGTGCCCGGCGCGCCGCGAGCCGGCGCCACGGCCGGACCAGCGCCTCGCGCAGGTCGCTCCAGTCGCCGCCGTGGGGCGAGTTCCCTGGCTTGCGGATGCGCCACAGCCCGATCAGGCCGACGATGGCGAACACGACGTTGGGCGTCCACATGGCGAAGAACGGCGACACGATCAGCCGGTCGCCCAGCTCTTCCCCGCCGATCAGTCCGATGTAGTACACGGTGAACACCGCGACGCTCATTCCGATCACGAGCCCGACGCCGCCGCGCTGGAACCGCAGCGCCACCGGCGCGCCCACCAGCGCGAAGATCAGGCAGGCGGTCGCGATGGCGTACTTCTTCTGGATCTCGACCTCGTAGGTCGCGGATCGGGTGTGGGCGCTCCGCAGCCGCTGCGCTTCGCCCACCCCCGCCCCCGGCGTGATGAAGACGGGCGCCGGCTTGGGACGCTCGGTCTGGGCCTGGGCCTCGGCCGGCAGCAGCCAGGCGGCCAAGCGCCGGATCGCCCGGCAATAGAGGCCGGGCGGCGCGGTGTCGGGCACGTACGGCACGGCCACGGGTGGGACCGGGGCGAGCCCCGCGAGGCGGCGCAGATCGTTGTCGATCACCGCGCGTGCCTCGTCCACGGCGCGCACGGCGTCCTTCCGCGCCGCGAGCGCTGCGAGCCGCATCTCGCAGGTGGACATCTCCCGGTCGCTCTTGTACGTGTCCTTCTCCGTCAGCACGAAGACGTTGCCCACCCCCGCCACCCGCATCCGGTTGGTGCGGAAAAAGGTGCGGTTGAACTGGGCCGGATCGGTGCGGTCCACCTCCTCGATGTCCCCGTCCTGGAGCGTCAGGTACAGATCCCGTCCCCCGGCGGCGTACGCCATCCGTCCGCTGTCGGCGGTGATGATGCGGCGCCGCTCGGCGTTCCCCAGGTCGTACAGCGTCACGTCCTTGAGCTTGTTGGTGTTGCCGTCGATACGCGCGGCCCGCAGGAAGAACTGCCCCGGCACCACTTCGTTGATGACCTGCTCCTTGAGCGTCAGCGAGGGCTTCTTGCGCTGGATGTCCATCTGCAGGGTGCGCAGCTCGTGGTTGGTGCGCGGCAGCAGCTGGTCGTTCCACAGGAACGACAGCAGCGCGACGCACGCGGCTCCGCCGAGGACGGGCGTGACGAGCCGCAGCAGGCTCACGCCCCCGGCCTGCATCGCGGTGATCTCGTTGTCGCCGGCGAGTCGCGTGAACACGTGGAGCACGGCCACCAGCACCGCCATCGGCAGCGTGACCGCCACGATGAACGGCAGCGACAGGACGAACACTTCGACGATCACGCCGGTGGGCAGGCCCTTGCCGAGCAGGCTCGAGAGCTGCTTCGCGACTTGCTGGATGAGCATCAGCGAGGTGAGCGCCGCCAGGGCGAAGCCGAGCGGCGCGATATGCTGGCGCAGGAGATAGCGGCTGATGGTGCGCACGATCGGTGGCGGCATTATATAGTATCCCCGTGCCCATCGGAAAGAGCCGCCTCCGGCGCGCCGC
>JAEHDT010000063.1 GCA_016880225.1 Gemmatimonadota bacterium
ACGCGGATGGGGCGCTTGGGCATCAGCGGCGGAACCGCAGCAGCGCGGCCAGACCGTCCACCGCGCGGCGCGCTTTGTCGTCGTACAACACGTCCACCTGCGCCCGCTGCCGGAGGGCTTCCTCGACTGCCTCGTCGAGCCGCGGATCGTCGTCGTTGCCGTCCGCGAGCAGCGTGCGCGCCTGGCCTCGGGCCAACGCCTTGAGCGTGGGCTCGACGCCGTTCACGGCCCACCCCGTGCCGATCCCCTCCGTCACGGCCTCCGCGTGGGCCCGCTCCCACGCGCGCTCGCGCTCGTCGCGCAGCGACAGCGCGGCCTCCCGCACGGCTGCCGGGCTGGAATGCTTGGGATTGAGCTTGACCACGCCGAGGAGGAGATCGTGCAGGTAGGTATGGAGGTGCGGCACCAGGGCCGCCGCATCCACCCCGATCCCGGCCACGGCGAGCCCCGAGAGGGGGCGCTGGCTGTGTATCTGATAGATGCGATCCGCGACGCGTGCGTAGTGCCGGTGTTTCTCCTCGCGGATGCGCATGTGATAGTTGTGCTCGCCGTACCCGCCGCCGAGCATCGCCCCGCGCACTGCCTGGCGCCCGCCGTGGAACTTGCCCGCGCGGGTCGCGCCGGCGGTGAGGCCGGGGAGCTCGGTCACGTCGAAGGCGGTGATCTCGAAGAAACGCGCGCCGGTGCGGTCGCACGCCGCCACGAGGATGGTCCCGAATTCCTGCTCGAGCGCCACGAGCTCGCGTACGAGCGGGGTCGCCTCCACGCGGAGGCGCGAGCGGTGGACGAACGGCAGCGGCACCACGTCGAACAGGTCGAGCGGCGTGCAGGCGAACAGGGCGATGCCGCGGGAGGGTGGCAGGCGTCCCGGCTCCTCGAAGTAGCGACGCACCCGCTCCAGATCCGCGGTGACGCCGTCGCGCACCGCCCGCTCGAGCCCCTGGCGCTCGAACGCCGCCGCCGCCTCACGCACCCGGTTCTTCATCTTGATGAGGTACTTGCCGCGCGTCTTGTCGCGGGGCTCGAGCTTCAGGTAGCACGACACCACGCGGTACGGCCCGGGTTCGACGGCGGTGAGCCGGCGCAACACGTCGCGCACGTCCTGGGCGGTGCCGGCGAGGGGCAGTGCGGTCATGGTCTAGAAGAACACCGGCTCGCGGTACGCACCGTACACCGATTCGAGTGCGTGCCGGATCTCGAACAGAGTGCAATACGCACGCGCGCAGTCGAGCATCGGACCGAGCAGGTTACGGTCGGCGCGGGCCGCCTGCCGCAGCGCCTCCAGCCGCTCGGCGACGGCCTGATCGTCGCGTTCCGCCCGCAGCTGGCCGAGCCGGCGCCGCTGGGCCTCCTCGGCATCGCCCGAGACCTTCATGATCTCGACGGGGTGGTCGTCCTCGCTCAGGAACTCGTTCACCCCGACCAACACGCGCTCTCCCCGCTCGACGGCGCGCTGGAACTCCTCGGCGGAGCGGGCGATCTGCCGCTGGAACCAGCCGCTCTCGATTCCCCGCACCACGCCGCCGATCGACTGGATCTCCGCGAATAGGGCTTCGGCCTCACGCTCGAGCTGATCGGTGAGCGACTCGAGATAGTACGACCCGCCCAGCGGGTCGATCACGTCGGGAATGCCGGTCTCGTGGGCGATGATCTGCTGCGTCCGGAGCGCGAGCCGCACCGCTTCCTCGGTGGGGAGCGCCAACGTCTCGTCGAGGGAGTTGGTGTGGAGCGACTGCGTGCCTCCCAGGACGGCGGCGAGCGCCTGGTAGGCCACCCGCACCACGTTGTTCATCGGCTGCTGCGCCGTGAGCGTCACGCCCGCCGTCTGCGCGTGGAACCGCATCATCCAGGAGCGCGGGTTCTTCGCGCCGAAGCGCTCCCGCATGTGGCGGGCCCAGATGCGGCGCGCCGCCCGCAGCTTGGCGATCTCCTCGAAGAAATCGTTGTGGATGTCCCAGAAGAAGGAAAGCCGGGGAG
>JAEHDT010000064.1 GCA_016880225.1 Gemmatimonadota bacterium
CCCCCGCTCACCGACCGCGGCTTCCGCATGGCGGTGCATCGCCTGGCGGATCGGGTGCTGGAAGCGTCGCTCGGCGTGGCCGGCATGGCGGCCACGCGGGTGCTGTTCGTCATGGACGGCAAGGTGTACGCCATCGATCAGGACGGGGCCGACCAGCGCATGGTGTCATCGAGCGACCACCAGGCGATGTCGCCCGCGTGGGCCGCCGACGGCCGTCGCTTCGCCTACATGGAATTCTGGGAAGGGCACGGACGGCTGTTCGTGCAGGACGTCGCGACCGGGAAACGAGCCCCTGTGGCCACTACGGGACAGGCGCTCGACTTCACACCTGCCTTCGCGCCCGACGGGAAGATCCTGGCGTTCAGCCGCGCGACGGAGGAGGGCACCGACATCTACACGGTGAACATCAAGGACGGCTGTTGCTTGCAGCGCTTGACCGTGGGACGCTTTTACGACAACTTGTCACCGACCTACAGCCCCGACGGCCAGCGGATCGCGTTCGTCTCCACGCGGTCCGGGCTGCCGCAGATCTACGTGATGGCGGGGGACGGGACGGACCCACAGCTGTTCGCGCCGTTCGACTACGGTGCCACCGGGTCGTCCAACGCGCCGGAGTGGTCGCCCGACGGCCAGTCCGTCGCCTTCCACCGCGACGTGGGCGGCACCCTGCAGGTGTTTGTCCTCGACGTGCGGACGCGCGCGGTGCGGCAGCTCACCTCGGTCGGGCGGAACGAAGATCCAACCTGGGCACCCGACAGCCGTCATATGGCGTTTGTGTCGGATCGTTCGGGGTATCGGCAGCTCTGGATCATCGACTTGGAAACCGGCCGTATCCGCCCGCTGCTGCAGAAGAGCGGCGCGCGCCTGCCGGCCTGGTCTCCGCGCTTGCCGGAGGCCGCTTCGTCTACCCCTTGAGATCGGAGAGGACCCAACCGATGAAACGCGTACCCTTGCTGCTGCTGGGCGGTCTGGTCGCCGTGGCGCTCGCCGCGTGCGGCGGAAAGAAGCCGGAGCCGCCGGCGCCGGCTGCCGGTCCCAACGCGGACTCGCTCGCCGCGGCCCAGAAGGCGCACGACGATTCCGTAGCGGCGGCACAGGCTGAAGCCGAGCGTTTGGCGCGGGAAGACGCCGAGCGCCGGCAACGCATGGCGGATTCGCTCGCCGCGCTGGGGCGGAGCACAGAAGCGGTGAAAACCATTCTCGCCACGATGGTCCACTTCGACTTCGACAAGTCGATCATTCGGGCGGGGGACGCCGCAGTGCTGGATCAGAAGGTGGCGATCCTGCAGGCGAACCCGGGGCTGCGCATCCGCATCAGCGGACACTGCGACGAGCGCGGCTCCGACGAGTACAACCTCGCGCTCGGCAACCGCCGGGCCACCTCCGCCAAGCAGTACCTCACGAGCCACGGCATCGATGCCAGCCGCATCGAGACCGCCTCGTATGGCGAGGAGCGGCCCATCGATCCCGGGCACGACGAGAGCTCCTGGGCCCAAAACCGCCGCGACGAGTTCGAGATTCTCGCGGGCGGCGACAACCTGAAGCAGCCGTGAGGCCGCTGTGCCGGTGAGGCGTTCGTTGCCGCTGTTGCTCGGCCTGGGGCTCACCGCCGGATGCGCGCTGAAAGGCGACGTACGGCGCGTGGAGCTCCAGGTCGAGGCGCTCCGAGTGGAGCGGATCCGCGCCGACAGTCAGCACGCGGCGACGATCGACACGGTGCGCGCTCTGCTCGGCGCGGTGCAGGACAAGATCGCCGCGCAGCAGGCGTATCTGGTGCAGCTCAGGGGTGACATGAAGACCGATCTCCTGGCGGTGCAGCAGCAGCTCGTGTCGGTGCAGGAGCTCACCGGGCAGAGCCAGCAGCGCCTCACGGAGTTGCGCGGGCGCCTCGAAGCGCAGGCACGCCAGCCGTTGCCGGTGCTGGACACGTCTCGCGCCGCGCCGGGAGTGCCGGTCGGGCCGTCCGGCAACCCCGCGGGCCCCGGCCCGGATCAGATGTGGGACCTGTCGCTGCAGCAATTCCGCCGCGGCAGCCCGGCCACCGCCCGACTCGGGTTCCGCGAGTTCCTGCGCGTCTTCCCGAGCGACGAACGGGCTCCGGACGCGTTGTTCCACATCGGCGAGACGTTCGCCGGGGAGAGCGCGGATTCGGCGGCCACGGTGTACCAGCAGGTGGTGAAGACCTATCCCAACTCGCCACGCGCTCCGTCGGCGCTCTACAAGCTCGGCCTCTTGGCCGAGCAGCGGGGCGACAAGGCGGCGGCGCGGACGTACTACGCCAGGGTCATCGCAGGTTACGCCCGCTCCGAAGAGGCCAACCTGGCGCGCGACAAGCTGCAACGCCTCGGGCGGTAGCCCCTCCAGGCCGCGTGCCTGAGACCGCCGACAATCGCGCCGAGATGCCGTTCCTCGATCACCTCGAGGAGCTGCGCTGGCGCATCCTGTACAGCCTGCTCGCCATCGTCCTGGGCACGCTGGTGGGCTGGGTGATCGTGGAGCACGTGGACGTCATCGGCCTGCTCATCCGGCCGATCGCGCCGCTCATCCCCGGGGGCAAGCTCCGGGTCACGAGCCCCACCGAGCCGTTCTTCATCACGCTCAAGTTCGCCTTCGCCCTCGGGGTTGTCCTCGCCTCGCCCATCGTGGGTTACCACGTGTGGGCGTTCTTGACGCCGGCGCTGTATCCGCGGGAGCGGCGGCTCATCGTGCCGGCGCTGTCGGTGGGAGCGCTGTTGTTCATGGCAGGCGCCGCCGCCGCGTACTTCTGGGTGCTGCCGCGGGCCCTGGCCGTCTTGCTGAGCTTCCAGCAAGGCGTGTTCGACCCGCTCATCACGGCGGACCGCTATTTCGCGTTCGCCGCCCAGCTCGTGCTGGCATTCGGACTGGTGACGGAGTTGCCCCTCGTCATCGTGATCCTCGCCGCCGTCGGCCTCGTCACTCCCCAGTTTCTCGCGCGCAACCGCCGCTACGCCGTCGTGATCTCCGCCGTGGCGGCCGCGCTGCTGGCGCCCCCCGACGCCGTGTCGATGCTCCTGATGATGGTGCCCCTGTGGCTGCTCTACGAGGTCGGGATCTGGTGCGCGTGGGTGGTGGAGAAGCGGCGCGCCCGGCGGCAGCGGGCGAGTGCGGCGAGCGGCGCCGGGCTCGCCGCGGTGCTGCTCTTCACCGCCGCCGGCTCGCTCCGGG
>JAEHDT010000065.1 GCA_016880225.1 Gemmatimonadota bacterium
ACCCGTCCGCCGTCTCCCTTCCCTTTTCCCACGTCGCTCTCGGGGACGGTCTTTTCTCCGAACCGCTGCTTCGCGACGTCATAGCCCCACTCGCGGAAGCCGCCTTCGGTGAACTTCATGATGTTCCCCTTGTGCACCAGCGTCACGGAGCGCCGGCCGCTTTTCAGGGCGTACTCGATGGCCTTCACGACGAGGCGCTGCGACCCGAACTTGGACATCGGCTTGATGCCGAGGGCGCTCCCGGGGCGGATCTTGGCGCCGAACCGCTCGGTGAGAAACGCGATCGCGGCGTCGGCCTCGGGGCTGCCAGCGCGGTATTCGATTCCTGAGTACACGTCTTCGATGTTCTCTCGGAAGATCACGACGTCCAGCTTCTGGGGCTCGCGCATCGGGCTCGGCACACCCTCGAAGTAGCGCACCGGACGGATGCAGGCGTACAGGTCGAGCAGCTGGCGCAGCGAGACGTTCAGCGATCGGATCCCGCCGCCGATGGGCGTGGTGAGCGGGCCCTTGATGGCCACGCGGTGCGACCGGATGGCGTCGAGCGTGGCGTCGGGAAGCCAGTTGCCGACCTGCTTGAACGCCTTCTCACCCGCCAGCACCTCGAGCCAGTCGATCTTGCGTTTGCCGCGGGACACCTTGGCCACGACGGCGTCGAACACGCGGCGCGCGGCGCGCCAGATGTCGGGCCCGGTGCCGTCCCCTTCGATGAACGGAATGATGGGCTGGTCGGGCACTACCCAATGGCCGTCACGGTACTCGATGCGTGCGCTCATGGGGAGGCAGTCTACACGCGTCGGGCGGGGTTGCGCCAGCGGAACGCGCGGCGGCAGATTGGGGGCGATGCGCCGCGCCCCGCCCCTCGTTCTGTTCAGCTTCGCCGCACTGTGCTGGCTCGCCGCCGGCCCCGGCGGCGGGACCATCCAGGCGCTGGCCGCGTGCCGGCATCACGCGATGCACCAGTCGCATGCCGGTCACGGCGGCGCACCGAGCGACGGGCCGTGCTTTTGCGACGAGATGACCGGCGGCTCGGACCTGGCGGTCTCGACGGCGGTGCCGACGCCGCCGGCCCCCTCCGCCGTCGTGGCGGGCGCGGAGCGGGTCGCCGTGTTCCCGTCCCGCTTCCCACTTCCTCCTTCCCCGGTCTTCGCTCCCACTCCTCCGCCTCCGAACGGCCGCGGCTGACCCGATCGGGCCGCCACCCCACAACTCGGAGGCATCATGCGCAGTGCGCTTTGCAGCGCGCTGCTGTGCAGCTCGGCCCTGTCGGCCGCGGCGCAGCAGCGTGACGTGACGTTCGAGGAGCCCCAGCCGGTCAGTGTCAGCGGATTCGCCGTCGGCAACGCCTCGTACGATCGTGCGCTCCGCGCCAATGGCTTCACCGCGGGCAAGATCGCGCTGAGCCTGTTCAAGCCCGCGGGTGACTTCTATCTGTTCGGACAACTCACCACGGCGCTCCACGCCGGGGAATCTGCGACGGAAATCGACAACCTCATCGTCAGCTGGACGCCGCACGGGGCGAGCCAGTGGACCGTGGCGCTTGGCCGGTTCGACGCCCCGGTGGGATTCGAGCGCGACGACGAGCCCCTCAATCTGATTCCCACCAACTCGTTCAACTTCGAGCTCGCCCGGCCGTCCAAGCTCACGGGTGCGATCGTGCGGCTCACGGCGTCGCCACGGGTGGAGGTCGCCGGCGCGGTGGCAAACGGCTGGAACCTGGACGTGGACAACAATCGTGGTAAGACGGGCATGCTCAGGGCGCAGTGGCTGCCGGTGGATGGGCTCACGGTCGGCGTGAGCGGGCTGTACGGACCGGAGCGGGACGGCACGGACGGTCGGCAGCGCAGCCTGCTCGCACCCGACCTGACGCTCGATCTCGGCCGCCTGATCGTCGGCACAGAGTTCAATCTGGGCCGCGAGCAGGCGCCGGGACGGCACCTGACGTGGGCCGGCGGGACGGCGACGGCGTTCCTGCGGCTGGGCCGCTCGCTCGGGCTGTCCGCACGCTACGATCATCTGTCCGACGCGAATGGCGTGCTGAGCGGAACGCCGCAGGTGCTGCGCTCCGTCACCGTCGGGCCGATGTGGTTCTACAGCCGGGCGCAGGAGGGAATCTTCTCCAACATCGAGCATACGCGCTTCCACCTGCCGCAGATCGCGCTGCGGGCGGCGCTCCGGGCGGACTACTCCACCGCGCCGTTCTTCGAGGATGACGGCGGTGGGCTGGTGCGGACCAACACGAGGGGCGTGCTCGAGCTCGTGTACATCTTCTAGAGAGGAAGGGACGCGATGGTGTACGATCTGCGGCACGCCGACGTCCGGGTCAAATGGCTCGTCACCTGCCTACTCGCCACGTTCGGGATCGCGTACGGCTTCGGCGGCTGGATGGTGGGTTTGTACGCGGGATTCACGCCGAAGTCGGTGGCGACGACCTACGGCGAAGCCGAGATGGCCATGCATATGCCGCCCGAGTCGACCGTCGTGGTGCAGCACCCCGTGACCATCGGAGAGATGGCGGAGGAAGACCACCATACGGTGGACTTGAACCTGTTGGTCCAGGACACACACGTGCACGTGCCGATGTATGGCGTGATCGCGGCGGCGTTGTCGGTCGTGGTGCTGGGACTGGCGCTGTCGTCCAAGGCGGCGCTTGCCCTCGTCACACTCCTGTTCGCGGCGCCGTGGCTCGACTTCGCCGGCATGTGGCTCACCAAGCTCGCATCGCCCGGGTTCGCCGTGGTCACGCTCGCGGGCGGATGGGCGATGGGTGTGGGGTATCTCGTGGTGACGGTGGTCGCGCTGTGGCAAATGTGGGGTCGGGCGAAAGGAGGCGCGGTATGATCGAGTTCGTCGTCGCCACCGTGACGGCGGCGCTGCTGCACATCACGCCGACCGTCGTCCTCGTGAAGCGCCCCGACGCCGTGCGAACGCTGCTTCCCGAAGCGGAGCAGTTTGTGGCGGGCGAGCTGCACTTGAGCGACGCGGACGCCCACCGGTTGCACGAGGCGGTGGACTGGAGTCCGGAGGACGGTGTCGTCGTCTTCTACACCGGCAAGCAGGGCGACCGGGTGGTCGGCGCCCTCCTGTTCGTGCGGGTGGACACTCCGCACGGTCCGGTGGAGGTGGCGGTCGGCTTCGAGCCAGGCGGCAGCGTCGCCGGCGTGGTCGTCACCAAGGCGACGGTCGAGACCAGGCCGTGGATCGTCGAGGCGTTGCGTGCCGGGCTCACGGAGGGCTACCGGGGGTTGAAGCCGGGCGACACGGCGGCGGGTGCCGCGGCCCTGAAGGAGAAGATGGCGTCACTCCCCGACTACATGGCCGCTCAGGTGGACAAAGGCGTGGCCCGCGCTCTTGCGGCCTATGGCGCCTTCTACAATCATGTGAGGGCGTGAAGCGGTTCGTCCTGAAACGCCTTCGCAACATCTTCGGGCCGGAGCGGTCTCTACATGGGTATGCGACTCTCCCACGCGGTGGCGATCTGCGCTGGGCTGGTGACGGCCGGCTGCCCGTACTCCGACTTCCTCTCGAGCAGCGGCGGGCTCGCCATTTCGGGCGGCGGGGGTGGCGGCGGGCCGAATACCCTGAGCTTCACCGTGCAGCCCTCCACCGCCGTGGCGGGCGACATCATCACGCCTGCCATTCAGGTGCTGGTGCGCGACACGCTCGGCATTCCGGACACGGCCTTCACGGCCGCCATCACCGTGACGCTCACCGTGAATCCCGTCGGCGCGACTCTCAGCGGCACGCGCAGCATCGTGCCCGCGAACGGGACCGCGCTGTTCGGCGATCTGGTGATCGACAGGTCCGGCTCGGGCTACGTGCTGCAGGCGAGCGCGCCGGGCGCGACCTCCGTCTCGAGCAACACCTTCACGATTCTCGCCCCTTAGGGACCCCGCGGGACGGCCCGTCCCAGGCGATCTCGAAGAAGCCGTTGCAGCGGACGCAGCGCATGCTCGGGGCGTGCCCCTCGAGCTTGGCGCGGTCACGGCAGTTGGGGCAGACGGCGTAGCGCGCGCCCCACGCGGCTGGGAACCGAGGGTGCTTGGGGCTCGGCACCACCGACCAGTACAGGGCGGGTTCCGACGAGAGCTGCAGCTGGCCGCGGGGCACCGGCACGGGCTTGCCCTTCACGTCCACCACCGCCTCCGTGGGGCTCAGCTTCAGGATGCGATACCACGCGCCCTGGCGCAGCGCACACTTCAGGTCCCCCTTCAGTCGAGCCCATTGAAACGAAGCCGGCATGGCCCACCTCGCTGCGAGACGATCGCCTTATGGTGGGGCCGGCGGCCCGTCCCGTCAACATGAGGAGGCAGTCTTGCCACCTTCCGCGGTGGGGGCTACATCAGTACCGACCACTCCTTGAGGGTAGACGCATGACGCACAGGCGACTTCTGTTCGCCGCCGGACTCGCGATCCTGGCGCTCGGGTGCGAGCGCTCGCAGCCGGGCATTCCAAGCGCACCGAAGCTGTCGGCCGCGGCCGGCTCCGCCCAGGGCACGATCGGCATCAACGTGCTGTTGGCCGGCCCCCCGACCGCCGCGCAGCTCGCTGAGCTCGGCACCTTCGGCACCGTACACGACGTCCTGATGGAGATCAACGTCGTGTTCGTGCGCGCCAGCGCGAGCGCCCTGCC
>JAEHDT010000066.1 GCA_016880225.1 Gemmatimonadota bacterium
ACGGTCACGACGCCATAGCTTGCGAGCGCGAGGATCCCGCCCCTCCGGACCACGCGGCGCACCTCGGCGTAGTACGCGGTGAGGTCGAACCAGTGGGCAGCTTGCGCCGCCGTCGCCAGGTCCACCATGCCGTCCGCCAGGCCGCTCGCCTCGGCGGGGGCGCAGCGGTACTCGATCTTCGGGTGGGACCGGGCGTGCGCGATCTGCTCGCCACTCGCGTCGGTGGCCACCACGCGCTGGAACCGATCGGCGAGGCGCAGCGACAGCTGGCCCGAGCCGCAGCCCGCGTCCCATGCCAGGTTCTGGGCCGGCGCGAGCCGCGCCAGGAAGTCGGCCAGCGCCGCAGGGTAGGACGGGCGGTGCGCCGCGTAGCCGGCGGCGACCTCCGAGAAGTGGTCCTTGAAGCACGTCACGGCTGCTCGGCCGCGTCGAGAATGGCGCGGAGGGTCCCGTCTCCGCCCGACGACGGCAGGTCCCGAATCCTGAGAGAGTAGAGCTTGTCGCGCTCGACCTGCGCGACGTTGGCGAGGATCGCATCGACGTCGTCGGAGACGCGCAGGAAGCGCCCCGTGAGTGCGTCGGCCTTGCCGGAGGCCAGCGTGACAACGAGCCGCGCCGCGCGCTCCGCCGGCACGTCGAGACCCGCTTGGAACACGCGCGAGAACCAGGGGAGCCACCTCCGACCCTCGGGCGAGGTCAGGGCATGCTCTGACATGGCCGTCCGCACCGTGCCCGGACCTATGGCGAACATGGCCACGCCGTGCGCCCTGGCTTCCGCCGCCACGCACTCGGTGAAGCGGATCAGCGCCGTCTTCGCCGTGTTGTAACTCGAGAAGTAGGGGATGACCATCGCGCCGCCGCCACTCGCAACGTTGACGATTCGGCCGCGTCGCTTCGCGATCATGCCGGGCAGGATCATGCGCGTGCAGAGAACGTGACTCCACAGGACCACTTCGACGGCGTCCCACCACGCATCGAGGTCCGCATCCCAGAACGGCCCGAGCGGACCGAGAGCGCCCACGTTGTTGACCAGTAGGTCCACCGGCCCCAGGGTCTGCTCGACCTCCGCGAACGCCCGACTCACCACCGCCGCGTCCCTCACGTCGGCCGCACGTCCCAGGGCCGCCCCTCCCGCCCGCTCGATGCCGCTGACCGTGGCCGCCACTTCATGCGCCGAGCGGGCCAGCACCGCGACGGTTGCGCCGGCGGCGGCGAGCCCCTCGGCGATGGCGCGACCGATGCCCCGGCCACCTCCGGTCACGACGGCGACCTGCCCCGCGAGGCCGGTGGCGCCCGAACCGTTCACAGCTCGAGCTCCCATGTCTCCGCCACCAGATCCTTGCCGAAGCTGTGGTGGTGCTCTTGGTGCGTGAGGTGGAAGCCTGCGGCTTCGTACAGGCGCCGAGCCGCACGAAGCTCGCTCTGCGTCCAGAGCAAGAGTTTGCGGTAGCCCGCGTCCCGGGCGAACCGTACACACTCGCGGACCAGGCGAGTGCCGAGCCCCCCACCCCGCGCGGTGGGCTCGACCAAGAGGAGCCGCAGCTGGGCCAAGGAGCGCGATTTCTTGACCAGGAGCACGCAGCCGACGCTCTCGCCGTCGCGCTCCGCAATCCAGCAACGCTCCCGCTTGCGGTCGTAGTGTTGGACGAAGTGCGCCACGATCTCGGCCACCAGCGCCTCGAAGTCTTCGTCGTAACCGTATTCCTCGGCGTACAGGGCGCCGTGGCGGTGCACGACCCATCCCAGGTCGCCGGGCTGCGGCGGGCGCAGCACGTAATCCGGGGGCGGGTCCCCGCGCTTGCCGAGCACCTGCTCGATCGTCTCCATCGCGGCGATCAGCCGACCCTGGTCGGTGGCGGCCAAGCCGGCGAGCAAGGCGGCGATCTCCTCGTTCGAGCGGACGTCGAGCGGCGCGAACGCCTTGCGGCCCGGTGCCGTCAGACCGAGGTGGCTCTGCCGGCCGTCGGCGGCGGAGCGCGTTTTGACGACCAGCCCACGCTTCTCGAACCCGCGCAGGATGCGGCTGAGATATCCGGCGTCGAGACCGAGATCCCGACCGAGCTCGCTGGCGGTGGGCTGCTCACGGTGCGCGAGCTCGTACAGGACGCGGACCTGGGTGAGCGAGAAGGGACTGCGGTACGCGCCCTCGCGCAGGACTCCGATCGTCCGGGTGTAGAACCGGTTGAAGCGGCGGGCCGCCGCCACCCGCTGCTCGAGCGTGCGCAGCGTCATGCCGCCAATGTCCGCCCTATACTTGACTCTGTCAAGTACTTCCTGTTGCCCCGTCCCTGCTTAGATTCCGCTCACCGATGGCCGACGCCCCGACCCCCACCCGACCGCCCAAGAAGACGATCACGCCCGGCGCCTGGCAGGAGGCCCGGAGCCTCATCTACGCCCACCGTCACCGGCTGGCGCTCGGGCTCGCGCTGCTCCTGGTCAACCGCCTGGCGGGCCTGGTGCTGCCCTCCTCCTCAAAGTGGGTGATCGACCGCGTCATCAATGGGCACCACCCCGAGCTGCTCATGCCCCTGGCCCTGGCAGCGGGCGGGGCCACGGTGGTCCAGGCAATTACCGGGTTCGGCCTGTCGCAGATCCTCGGCGTCGCGGCGCAGCGGGCCATCACCGACATGCGGCGCACGGTGCAGGCGTACGTGCTGCGGCTGCCGATCAGCTACTTCGACTCGACCAAGAGCGGCATCCTCATCTCCCGCATCATGACGGACGCCGAAGGCATCAGAAACCTGGTGGGGACGGGCCTGGTGCAGCTCGTGGGAGGGCTCGTGACGGCCGCAATCGCGCTGGGGGTGCTGTTCTACTTGAACTGGCGCCTCACGGTCATTGCGATCCTCATTCTCGGGTGCTTTGGTGGCGGCATGGCCTACGCGTTCACCAAGCTGCGGCCGCTGTTCCGCGACCGCGGCAAGCTGAACGCCGACGTCACGGGCCGGCTCGGGGAGACGCTCGGCGGCATCCGCATCGTCAAAGCCTACCGCGCCGAGCGGAGCGAGCGCCTGGTGTTCACGCGCGGGGCGAACGCCCTGTTCCGGAACATCGCCACCACCATGACGGGGATCTCGGGCGTCGGCGCCTTCGCGACCATCATCATCGGCGCCATCGGCATCCTGATGATCCTCGAGGGCGGACGCGCCATCCTGTCCGGCCAGATGACGCTGGGCGACTTCTTCATGTACGGCGTCTTTATCGGCCTGGTGGCGCTCCCGCTCATCAACATCGCGTCGATCGGTACCCAGATCACTGAAGCGTTCGCCGGGCTGGACCGCATCCGTGAGATCCGCCGTCTGACCACGGAGGACGCGGAGGACGGGACCCGCCCGCAGCTCGGCGAGGTGGTGGGAGACGTCCGGTTCGAGGACGTGAGCTTCGAGTACGTGCCGGGCGCCGAGGTCCTGAAGCACGTGTCGTTTCACGCCGCTGCCGGCTCCACGACCGCGCTCGTCGGCTCGTCGGGCGCCGGCAAGAGCACCCTCATCAGTCTCGTCCTCACCTTCAACCGGCCCAAGGCCGGCCGGATCTGGGTGGACGGGCGCGACCTCGCCCAGGTGCGCCTCGCAGACTATCGGGGCCAGCTCGGTGTGGTGCTGCAGGACAACTTCCTGTTCGACGGCACGATCGCCGAGAACATCGCGTTCGCCCGGCCCCACGCCAGCCGCGCCGACATCGAAGACGCGGCGCGGATCGCGCACTGCGACGAGTTCGTGCGGCGCTTCGAGAAGGGCTACGACACCGTCGTGGGCGAGCGGGGGGTCAAGCTATCGGGCGGTGAGCGCCAACGGGTGTCGATCGCGCGCGCCATTCTCGCCGATCCGCGCATCCTGATCCTCGACGAGGCCACCTCGAGCCTCGATTCGGAGAGCGAGGCGGCGATCCAGGACGGCCTCCGCACCCTGCGGCACGGCCGCACCACTTTCGTGATCGCCCACCGGCTCTCGACCATCCGCAGCGCGGACCAGATTCTGGTGATGGAAGGCGGCGAGATCGTGGAGCGCGGCACCCACTCGGAGCTGCTCGAGAAACACGGCCGCTACCGCCAGCTGTACGACAAGCAGTACCGCTTCGAGCAGGACCGGTTCGTGAACCCCGGCGAGGATTTCACCCCGGAGCCCGAGGCGCCGGTGGTGGCCGCCCCGCTCACGCCCCCGGCCCGGCTCTGAGGACCCCTGCGCGGGGGCGCCCTGGCGCGCCGACCCCGCCCGCCCTACACTAGCACATGCCGCTGATCGACTCGAACCACGGCCGCGCCGCCCTGGTCGTGCTACTGCTGGGTGCGGCCATCATCATCGCAATCGCGCCCTACGCCACCGGCCTGATCGGGATCCCGGTGCTGTACGCGATCTTCGCCCCCGTGCACGAGTGGCTGACGCTGCGGGTCCGGCCGAGACTCGCCGCCAGCCTCGTCGTGGTGCTCGCGCTGTTTCTGATCGTCGTGCCGGGGGCGTCGTTCGCCGGCCTGATCGTCAGCCAGGCGCAGGCCATCGCCAGCGGCGTGATCCAGAGCCCGCTGCTCGGCCGCCTCAAGGAGCTGAAGCCCGGCGGGCTCGACCTCGGTCCCCAGCTCGCCGATCTCGGCGCGAAGGTCGTGTCGTGGCTCGGCTCCTCGGCGTTCGGGCTGATCGGGACCGCCACGCGGGTGTCGCTCAACCTCGCGCTCTCGCTGTTCGGCCTGTTCTACCTGCTGCTGCGTCCGCACGAGACATGGGAGGCGGTCGAGCCCTACATCCCCTTCTCGAAGAGGAACGTGGAGAAGCTCCGCAAGAGCTTTCGCGATGTCACCACATCCACGATCATCGGCACCGGCGCCACCGCCGTCATTCAGGGCCTGCTGGTCGGCCTGGGGTTCTGGGTGACCGGGCTTCCCAACGCGCTGTTCTGGAGCGTAGTCACGATGGTGTTCGCGATCCTGCCCGTGGTGGGCAGCGGCCTGGTGTGGGGGCCCGGCGCGCTGGCGCTGATCCTCGGCCACCGGGCGGGCCCGGGGCTGCTGCTCGCTCTGTGGGGCGCCGTCGTAGTCGGGAACGTGGATTACGTGATTCGGCCACGTGTATTCAAGCGCTGGGCCGACATCCATCCGCTGGTGACGCTGCTGGGCGCGCTCGCCGGGGTGCCGTACTTCGGAATCCTGGGACTCCTGATCGGGCCGCTCGCGCTCTCGTACTTCTTCGAGCTCATCAAGATGTACCGCGAGGAATACCTCGCCTCCTGACCGCGCTACTTCGTGGTGAGGCTGAGACGGAGGAGGTCGAGCGGATCGACGGTGATGTGGCCGTAGCCCGCGAGCCAGTGCAGGTGCGGACCCGTCACCCGGCCCGACGCCCCCACCTGGCCGATGAGCTGGCCACGGGCGACCGTGTCACCCGGCGCGACCAGCGCCCGGCTCAAGTGCAGGTAGCCCGTAACGAGTCCCGCCCCGTGGTCGATCAGCAGCGTGGTCCCGCTCAAGTAGAGGTCCGCGACGAGGGCGACAACGCCGCGGTTCGCGGCGCGAACCGGCGCGCCCCGCGCCCCGGCGAAGTCGACTCCCAGGTGACGGCTGCGCACCACGCCGTTGAACACGCGTGACACGCCGAACACGCTCCTCACGGCGCTCGTCCGGGGGCGTAGAAACGGCTGCTGCCACAACCGCGGCGTGTCGTGAGCGCGCTGCCGGACCTCCTGGACCAGTTCCCCCTCGAGCCGAATCCGTTCCGCCACCGAGTCGGGCGGCCGAACCAGATCCGGCGCGGCGTGGAGCCGCTCGCTCGGCGCTCGGCGGCGGGCCACCGGGAGCCACACGATCATGGTGTCGCTGTCGGCGCCGGCCCGCACGAACACCACGCGGGCCGCGATGCTGTCGTGGGCGTCAATCGGCACAGCGCCGACGGCTCGCAGCTCTCCGCCGTCCGCCTCGAAGTGCAGCGGCTCTCCCGCCAGTTCGCCCTGCACCGCAGTCGCGCTCTCCGCCGCGGCCGGGCGCACGGTCAGCACGACCAGAGACCCCTGCACCGGCCGGGGCGGGCGCCAGACGACCGGCGGTGTCGAAGCGACGGTCTGCGCCGCCCCGACGGCCGCCGACCCGACGCACGCGAGCAGCGCCACGAGAGGCGGTGAACTGGTGGACATGCGCGGCATACCCTGCCCCCGCCCCCTGTGATCCGGACAGGCCCAATCTGGGCCTCCGGGGTTCTCCTGCCCAGAGGGCACGCCTATCTTGCGACTCATGCGGTTGTCCCTCCGGTTCATCATCCCCCTGTTTCTCGCGCTCGGCGCCATCGCCTACGCGGTGGTACCGCTCGTCGACAAGCTCACGCTGCAATGGTTCGAGCGCGACCTGGACATCCGGGCCACCCTGATCGCGAACACCGTGCAGGAGCCGCTGCGCGACGTGATCCGCGCGGGGGATCGCACCCGGCTGCTCCAGTTCTTCACCCGCATCACCGAGGACGAGCGCGTCTTCGCCGTGGGCCTCTGCCCGCCGGGCGGAGGGGAGCCGATCGCGACCCCGACGCTGCCCTCAGCGATCAAGTGCGCCGAGCTGGCACGGTACTCGGGCGAGGCGGGGCACCTGCTGAAGAGCCCCGACGGCCCGCTGCTCGTGTCCGTCCGGCCGGTCGAGGTCGAGGGCGCGCCCGGCGGGACGCTCGTGCTGGTGCACGACATGAGCTTCGTGGCGCGCCGCAGCGAAGAGACCCGGAAGTACCTGTTCTACTTCTTCGTCGGCCTCGGCGCGACGGTCGCGCTCATCACCGTCGCCATCGCGCAGCTGAGCTGGCGCGGATGGGTGCACGGCCTCCGCGCGCTGCTGCGCGGCGAGGGCCTGGTCCGCTCGGACAAGCCCGAGGTGCCCGAGCTGCGGCCGATCGCCCGCGACCTGCGCGCCCTGATCTCGGACATCGAAGCCGAGCACCGCTCGCGCGACGACGAGCAGCTGGCGTGGACGCCGGACACGCTGCGCGCGATCCTGCACGGCGAGCTGCGCGGACAGGAAGTCATCGTGGTGTCCAACCGGGAGCCCTACATCCACGTCCGCGAGGGGGAGGACATCGCGATCTGGCGGCCGGCGAGCGGGCTGGTCACGGCGCTGGAGCCCATCATGCGCGCCTGTTCTGGCACCTGGATCGCGCACGGCGGCGGGTCCGCCGATCGCGACGTGGTGGACAGTCACGATCGCCTCGGCGTGCCACCCGAGCATCCCGCCTATCAGCTGCGGCGCGTGTGGCTCTCCCCCGAGCAGGAGGCTGGTTACTACTACGGGTTCGCGAACGAGGGGCTGTGGCCGCTGTGTCACATCGCTCACGTCCGCCCCACCTTCCGTACCGCCGACTGGGAGCAGTACGTCGCGGTGAACCACAAGTTCGCCGCCGCCGTGGTCGATGAGGCGACGTCCCACGATCCGATCGTCCTGGTGCACGACTATCACTTCGCCCTGCTCCCCCGCATGATCCAGGAGACGCTGCCGGCCGCGACGATCGTCTCTTTCTGGCACATCCCCTGGCCGAACCCCGAAGCGTTCGGGATCTGCCCGTGGCGCGACGAGTTGCTCGACGGCATGCTCGGCGCGACCATCCTCGGCTTTCACACGCAATTCCACTGCAACAACTTCGTGGACACCGTCGACCGCCTGCTCGAGGCGCGGGTGGACCGCGAGATGTTCACCGTCTCGTACCGGGGCAAGCTCACGGCGGTGAAGCGGTATCCCATTTCCATCGAATGGCCGCCTTCGGCCGAGCTGGTGGGCAAGCCGGTCGAGGAGTGCCGCCGCGACGTGCGCCTGCGCCACGACCTGCCCGCCGATCACGCGATCGGGGTGGGCATCGACCGCCTCGACTATACCAAGGGCATCGAGGAGCGGCTGCGCGCGGTGGAGCGGCTGCTCGAGACCCACCCGGAATGGGCCGGCAAATTCACGTTCATCCAGATCGCGGCGCCGACACGCGGGCGAATCGAGCAGTACCAGGAATACGAAGGCCGCGTCCGCGCGATGGCGGCCCGCATCAACGACCGGTTCGCCTCGGCCCGCTTCCCGCCGATCGAGCTGAAGGTCGAGCATCACCAGCCCGAGGACATTTACGAGTACTATCGCGCGGCCGACCTGTGCATGGTCACGAGCCTGCACGACGGCATGAACCTGGTGGCGAAGGAGTTCGTTTCGTCGCGCGACGACGAGCGCGGGGTGCTGATCCTGAGTCGGTTCACGGGGGCGGCCCGCGAGCTGCCCGAAGCCTTGATCGTGAATCCCTACGATACGGACGAGTGCGCCGCGGCACTCCACCTGGCGCTGTCGATGCCCGCCCGGGAGCAGCGCGCGCGCATCCGTCTGATGCGGGGACTGGTGCAGGACTTCAACGTGTACCGGTGGGCGGGCCGGATGTTGATCGACGCTGCCGCCATGCGGCGCCATGGCCGCCTGCTGGAGCGCGCCGCGGGACCCGACCGGCAGCGACGCCCGGTCCTCCACTCGGGCGCCGGTCGGCGGCGGTGATTCGCGCCGACGAGGGCCCCCCGGGGGCGAAGCGCCGGCGCGCCGCCGCCCTGCCGGCGCCCCGGCCAGACTGGGCGTATTTCTTCGACATCGACGGGACCCTCGTCGACCTCGTCGACTCGCCGCGCGCCGCGCGCCTCGATGCCCCGCTGCGCCAGCTCGTCGACCGGCTGTATCACGCCACCGGAGGGGCGGTGGCCCTGATCAGCGGTCGCGCGATCGCGGACATCGACGAGATCTTTCCCGGCATCCCCTTCCCCGCCGCCGGCCAGCACGGGACGGAGCGGCGCGACGCCGCCGGCCGCATCTCACATCACGCGTCCCCGTCGCAGCAGCTCGAGCGGGTGCGCCGCGAGCTCGCCCGCGTTGTGGCCCGGCACTCGGGGCTCGTGCTGGAGGACAAGGGGTTCTCGATCGCGCTTCACTATCGGCGGGCGCCGCAGCTGGGGGGCTATGCGCACCGACTGGTGCGCTCGTTGCTGGCGCCCGGCGAGCCCGCCTATTCGATCCAGACCGGCAAGCGGATCGTGGAGCTGAAGCCGGCCGGCCGCGACAAGGGCGTCGCCGTCGTCGAGTTCATGCAGGAAGAGCCGTTCCGCGGCCGCACGCCGGTGTTTGTGGGTGACGACGTCACGGACGAGTACGGCTTCGTGACGGTCAATCGCCTGCAGGGCCACTCCGTCAAGGTGGGACCGGGGCGGACCGCGGCGCGGTGGCACCTGCGGGACGTGCGGGCCGTGCAGCAGTGGCTCGAGCGGGGCTTGAACACACCGTGACCTCGCTTGATCTCGCCCTGATCGGCAACGGGACGCTGGGCGCGCTCGTGAGCCCGCTCGGCGAGATCGCCTGGGCCTGCTTCCCGCGCTTCGATGGCGATCCGGCGTTCTGCTCCCTCTTGCGCGAGCGCGCCGGCGACGGCGACTTCGGCTTTCTCACCGTGGAGCTCGTGGACTTCGCGAAGGACGAGCAGGAGTACCTCGCCAACACGCCGATTTTGGTCACCCGGCTGCACGACCGTCACGGCGGCGCGGTCGAGATCACGGATTTCGCGCCGAAGTTCCACCATCACGGGCGCATCTTCTGTCCCATGATGCTCATCCGGCAGATCAAGCGGATCGCCGGCAACCCGCGCGTGCGGGTGCGCGTCCGCCCGGCGCGCGACTACGGCCGCCAGCGCGCGGAGATCACCTGGGGCTCGAACCACATCCGCTACGTGGGCACCGGCCTCGTGCTGCGCCTGACCACGGACGCCGCCGTCACGGCCGTGGTGGAAGAGAATCCCTTCTTCCTGGACGACGCCGTCACGCTGGTCCTCGGACCCGACGAGACCGTCCAGGGCGCCGTCGCCGAGATCGGCAGTCGCTTCCTCGAGGAGACCACGGCGTACTGGCGAGAGTGGGTGCGCTCGCTCGCCATCCCGTTCGAGTGGCAGGACGCCGTGATCCGCGCAGCCATCACGCTCGAGCTCAACGTGTACGAGGACACAGGTGCCGTCCTCGCCGCGATGACCACCTCGATCCCGGAAGCGGCCGGGAGCAAGCGGAACTGGGACTACCGCTACTGCTGGCTGCGCGACGCGTACTTCGTGGTCAATGCCCTCAACCGGCTCGGCGCCACGCGCACCATGGAGCGCTACCTGGGCTACGTCGTGAACATCGTGGCCGGCGCCGACCACGGACGGCTCCAGCCCGTGTACGGTGTGAGCGGTCGCTCGGTCCCCGAGGAACGCGACGTCGACTCCCTGCCGGGCTACCGCGGAATGGGCCCGGTACGGATCGGCAATCAGGCCCAGGGCCAGGTGCAGCACGACGTGTACGGCGCGGCCATACTCGCCGCCACCCACGTGTTCTTCGACCGCAGGCTCATTCGGAGGGGCGGTGACGTGCTGTTCCGGCGGCTCGAGACGCTGGGCGAGCAAGCTGCCAAGCTCTATAACCAGCCGGATGCCGGCATATGGGAGCTCCGGGGACCGCCCCGCGTGCACACCTTCTCGAGCGTGATGTGCTGGGCGGGGTGCGACCGGCTGGCCAAGATCGCGGCGCGCCTCGGCCTCGCCGATCGCGCGGCCTACTGGCACGGCCACGCGGCGCGCATCCATCAGTTCGTATGCGAGCGGTGCTGGAACGTCGGGAAGGAGAGCTTCGTGGCAGCGGCGGACGGCGCTACGCTCGACGCCAGCCTGCTGCGCCTGGGCGAGCTGGGCTTCTTGCCGGAGGACGATCCGCGCTTCGTCGGCACGGTGCGGGCGATCGAGCGGGACCTCAAGCGCGGCGACTTCGTGTTCCGCTACGTGGAGGAGGACGACTTCGGGAAGCCGGAGAACGCGTTCCTCGTCTGCACGTTCTGGTACATCAACGCACTGGCCGCGTTGGGACGGCGCGACGAAGCACGCGCCCTGTTCGAGAACCTGCTCACCTGCCGCAACCGGCACGGCCTCCTGGCCGAGCACATCGACCCCCGGACGCGCGAGCAGTGGGGCAACTTCGTGCAGACCTACAGCATGGTGGGGCTCATCGCCTCGGCGATCCGGCTGTCAGTCCGGTGGGACCAGGCCTTTTGAGGCTCGTGGACCTCACCTGTCCCCGTCTCATCAACACTGCCTGTTCTCTGCTCCACTCCTAAGAAACTCTGGCGCTGTCCACGTCAGAGCAGTCCTCACCCCAGTCCCCGTCCGTTCAGTCCTCACCCCCTGTCCCCCTCTCCCTTCGGGAGAGGGGGGACGCAGGCCTGACCGTTCGAGCACGCAACGTTCCGTGCCCTGACGGGCCCTTTCGGTCCCAGCCGGCGCACGTGGGGTTGCGAGCTTTCTCCCCGTGGATCCCCTGCGCCGCGTCACGCCCGCTCAGAAGTTCGCGTTAGCGCGCCAACTCCGCCGGGCGGCGTCTCCAGCCGAGCGTCATGCATGGTCGCTGCTCAGGAACCGCCGCATCCTGGGCCTGAAGTTCCGCCGCCAGCACGTGCTGCACGGCTTCATTGTGGACTTCTACTGCCTTGCCGAGCAGCTAGTCCTGGAACTCGAGGGCGACCCGCATGATGGACCAGACGCGCAAGTTTATGATGAAGCCCGCGCCGCAGTACTCGAAGCCGCGGGCTACCTCGTGGTCCGTCTCAGGAATTGTCACGTCACACGCGCGCACCTCGAAGCAAGTCTGCGCGACGCACTCCGGAGCCGACTCTTAGTTCCCCCTCTCCCGAAGGGAGAGGGGGACAGGGGGTGAGGACTCTCTGAGCCGGGACAGGGGGTGAGGACTCTCTGAGCCGGGACAGGGGGTGAGGACTCTCTGAGCCGGGACAGGGGG
>JAEHDT010000067.1 GCA_016880225.1 Gemmatimonadota bacterium
CAGGCGGTGATGCGCGGGCCGTCGCCTTGGACCGTGGGCGAGCGGGAGCTGTTCGCCGCATTCACGTCGCGGCTCAACCAATGCGTCTTCTGAACGGGCGCACACGGCGCGGTCGCGTCGCTGGCCATGAAACGCGAAGGAAGGGACGACAGGCTCGTCGAGGCGGTGCTGGCGGATTGGCGCACCACGCCCCTCGATCCGAAGCTCAAGGCGACGCTCGGCTTCCTCGAGAGGCTCACGCTCGCGCCCGCCGAAGTGCGCCCCGCCGACCTCGCTCCGCTCCGCGCCGCCGGCGTGAGCGATGAAGCGATCGAGGACGCGATCCACGCGTGCGTCCTGTTCAACATCTACGACCGCCTCGCCGATTCCCTCAGCTTCTACCTGCCCGGACCCGACGGCTATGCCGCGTCGGGGCGCTCGCTCATGAAGCGCGGCTACCTGCTGTAGTCCTCACCCCTTTGATCCCCTCTCCCTCTGGGAGAGGGGAAGCGCAGGACGACCTTCGTTCCCCCTCTCCCGAAGGGAGAGGGGGACAGGGGGGTGAGGACCTACCGAAGAGGGGACCGGGAACTGGCGACCCGCCGGGTGTTGTACGACTCGACGAACTGTCGGTGGAGGGCGTCTGTCGGGAACGTCTCGTCCGCGCCGTAGGGGTAGCGGGACATCCGGTGGAACGGCAGCGGCTCCACGGTCCCCCCGGCCGCGGTGTTCAGGTCAGCGTCCTTCATCCAGGCGTCGGTGTAGAGGACGAAGTCGCGCGTCCAGCCAGCGGGCAACGGCGGCGCGCCCGCGGTGTCGAACTGGAGCGCGATCTCGTCCCCCGGGCCGAAGATGGTGTACATGTCGTCGGCCGCGCCGAGCAGGGGCAGGACGTCGCCATAGCGGGTGAGCATGCCCGGGATCGGCGCCCAGGCCGGCTCGCGAGGCGCGTCGTCGTAGTCGTACCACTGCGGCCCGTACCGCCCGCCCTTGCGGTGCATGCGGGAGAACCCGTGGTAGCGGAGATCGGCGGCGAGGGTGCGCATCGGGGTCACGGTCACGGGGCTCGCCGACGCCGTAGCGGCGACGAACGCCCGGTCCCAGTAGACCTCCATGTTCGTCCGCACGCGGATGCGATGATCGGCGCTCAGGAACTTCCCCGTGAGATCGGCGATGACCGTCTTGTTCTTGCCCGCCGGAAAGCCCAGGTCGGGAATCACGGTGCGCCACCGCCCGGCGGGGTCCTTCACCTGCACCTGGAGCGGCACGACCTGCAGCGCCTGTGACTGAGCCAGCGCGAAATTGATGCTCGCGTCCGTGGGGTAGATCCAGCCGGTGAGGAACAGGAAGACGCTGTCCGGCCCTGAGAGACGCCCGAAGTCGAGAACCAGGTCGTGCAGCTCGGTCACGCCCTGGTAGCGCGCCGGAAGGAGCGTCGCCGCGTAGACGTGGTCCTGCGCGCGCAGCGCCGGGAGCAGGTCGTTGCCGCGCCCGTCGGTCGCGGCCAGGGGGAGACGCTGCCGCGCGACCTGGTAGAGGCGAAGCGCCGACGACCCCGCCGGCACGAAGCGCTCGTTCAGGTAGACCTGCACCGAGTCCGGATGGTCCACCGTGAGCATCCGCAGCTCGTCGAGGTAGGCCGTCTCCCACAGCTCCTCGGTGAGTCGCAGCTCGTAGCGCCCGTCTCGTGGCTGCAGCAGGCCGCTCGGGATGTGGAGGTATTCCTGCGACGCGTGCGGCGAGGCGGACGCGATGCCGCCCTCCCTCGTCATGATGCCGAGCGGCATGCCCAGCGCGCTGTTCCACATGACATCAGTGGCGAACGTGAACCCTCGGCCGTCCCATACATAAAGGAAGGGGCATGACCCCTTGAGCAGCTGGTGCTCCAGCACGTCCTCTTCCGTCCCCGGATAGTAAACCGTCTGCGACACGCCGTTGGGCCAGCGCACGCGCAGCACGTCGGCCTTCAGCCGGCGCCCCAGGCCGAAGTGCGTCACCCGGTCGGTCACGAGCCGCAGCTGGTAGAGATCGCGCGCACGCAGCTCGAGCGTCGCGCCCAGGCCGAAGGCGTTGTTCTTGCCGCTCCCCTGCCGCAGCCCGACGAGGCGAACGTCCACGTATTGATTCACGTTTCCGCCGTCGTTGCGGAGCAGCCGGGGCCGTCCGTCCCAGCCGGCGATGAGGAGGTCCAGGTCGCCGTCCTGGTCGAAGTCGGCGACCGCGACCGCCCGAGCAGCGCGTAGGTCGGCGGGGAGGATCGGAGAGACGTCTTCGAACCCTCTCGTGCGGTCGTCGCGGAACAGGAACACGCCGCGCCCATCAGGCCTGGCCGGCTTCCCCACCACGATGAGATCGAGCCAGCCGTCATTGTCGAAGTCGAGGAACGCGGCGTCCAGGGCGGCGACGCCGGCGAGCTGGCGGCGCAGGTCGCCGCCCTTGCGGTCCGGCTCGAACGTGCCGTCGCCGCGGTTGCGGTACAACGAGGGCGCGGTCCCGTCGAGCGAAGGCACGAACAGGTCCAGGAATCCGTCGTTGTCGTAATCGCCCACCGCTACCGCTGCGGCGCCCCGCGTTCCCGCCAGACCGCTTCCCGCCGTCACGTCCTGGAAGCGTCCCTGGCCGAGGTTGTGAAACAGGCGGATCCGCCCGTCGACGCCCACGAACACGAGATCGGTGTGGCCGTCGCCGTCGAAGTCGCCGAACGCGGCATCGCGGCTGCCCCCTGCTTGGGAGAGGCCCGTCTGGGCGCCCATCTCGCGGAAGGTGCCGTCGAGGTTGTTCCGGTAGACGCGGGTCCCGGCGGCCGTGGCGAGCGCCAAGTCCAAGTCGCCGTCGTGATCGACGTCCACGAACAGCGCCCTGGCCGCGGGCGTCGAGTCCGCTAGGCCGGCCGCGGCCGCGACATCGCGAAACCGGCCGCCCCCCTGGTTCTGGAACAGGGCGCCGCGCTCGGCCGTCGCCACGTACAGGTCGAGGCGCCCATCGTTGTCGTAGTCGCCGAACGCCGCCGCGACGGGCCGGCCGGTGAGCGCCACGCCGGCATTCGTCGTCGTCTCGACGAATCGTCCCGCTCCGACGGCGCCGCGGAACAGGTGGCCTGAGACCAACAGATCCTCGGCCTCGTCATCGTCGTAATCGCCCGCCGCCAGGGCGACGGCGCGCTCGAGCGACTTCACCACGCTGTCGGGGAGTGGTTCCACGCTCTCGATGCCACTGCCTTCCGTCACGTCCGTGAAGCGGATCGCCGCGGCCACGGCCCGCGCTTCCTGCGTGGGCACCGCCACGCTCTGATTGAACGTCAGCAGGGGATAGCCGATCAACGCGCCCCGGGGGCCTCCCAGGTGCTCGAGGGCGACCTGATACGCGGCCGTCACCTCCATGGCGTGATGAAACGACGTCGCCTGGGCCGCCGCTTCACCAGCCCGGCCGGCGCGCGCCGCGAGCAGCGCGCGTGTGAACGAGCCGGCCGCCTCTCGGGGCAATTGCGGCAGTTGGCGCTGCAGCATCTCGAGCTCCGCGGCCGCGTCATCCGTGGCGCCGCGCGCGAGCAACAGGTCCACGAGCTCGAGCCGAGCCACGAGGTTCGCCGGAGCCCGGGCGACCACCCGCCGCAGCAGAGACTCGCGCGGCTCGTCGGCGAGCCCCGCCACCGCGTACAGCGCGCGGCTGTCGGTGGAATCGCGCCGCAGCACCCGCTCGAGCTCGCGGCGCGCGTCGGCCTCGCGTGCGGTGAGCGTGTACACGCTGGCGAGGAGCAGCGCGATGTCGCTGCTCGCCGAGTCGAGCGCCGCGGCCCGACGCAGCTCGGATTCGGCCTCGCGGTAGCGGGCCGCCCGCAGGTAGACGAGCCCCAGGTCGGCGTGCCCGAGCGCCTGCTCGGGAGCGAGGGTGACGACCTTCTTGAACTCCGCTTCGGCGCGGGGCAGCTGATGCTGTTGCAGGTAGGCCAATCCCCAGGTGCGGGCGATGACGGCCGAGTCGCTCCGCGCCTGATCCGCGCCCGGCGCGGCCCCACGGCAGCCCACGACGAGCAACAGTCCGACCACCCTCACGTTTCGTATTCGCACGCGGGCTCCTCCAGCCGGTCGACGCGGCGCCGGTGAAGATCGCCCGCACCGCACACACCGACAAGTGCGTTACTTGTGTCGCCGTCGCGGCTGGTGATATGGTTCACGCCGTGATTTCCCTCCCCCGGTCATGGCGTCGCGTCGCCGTCGCGCTGTCGTTCCTCGTCGCCATCGCCCTCGTCGTCGTTCTGGATCGCCGTGCGGGCCACGCCGGCGATCCCGCCGCGCCCGGGTTTCACCTCACGGACGTCGCGGCCCAGGCCGGCATCAGCTTCGTGCACCACAAGCCGGCGCTCGATCCGCAGATCGACAACATCGCACCGCTCATCGGATCGCTGGGGGCCGGCGTTTCGGTGAGCGACGTCGACAACGACGGCTGGCCCGATCTCTATTTCACGAACAGCCGCTTCGGGTTTCCCAACGCCCTCTACATCAATCGGGGAGACGGCTCGTTCGTGGACGTGGCGCACGCGGCCGGCGTCGCGGACGTGAACCATCCGGGAGAAGGCGTGTCGATGGGCGCAGTGTGGGGCGACTACGACAACGACGGGCTCGAGGATCTCCTGATATACAAATGGGGTTACCTCCAGCTGTTCCACAACCTCGGCAACCGGCGTTTCGCGGACGTGACCGCGAGCGCTGGGCTGCACCAGTGGATGAACGCGAACGGGGCCGTGTGGTTCGACTACGACCGGGACGGCCTGCTCGATCTCTACGTGGCGGCATACTACCGCTCGGACATCGACTTCTGGCACCTGAAGACCACCCGCATCATGGAGAACAGCTTCGAGTTCGCCACCAACGGCGGCAAGAACCGGCTGTTCCACAATCTCGGGAGCGGACGCTTCGAGGACGTGACCGACCGGATGGGCGTAGGCAGCACGCGCTGGACCCTGGCGGTCGCCGCGGCGGATTTCAACGGCGACGGCTGGCCCGACCTGTTCCTCGCGAACGATTACGGCCCGGAAGAGCTGTACTTGAACCAGGACGGCAAGCGGTTCGTCCTGAGCCGGGTGGGACTCGAGAGTGACTCGAAGAGCGGCATGTCGGCCACGCTGGGCGACGTGCTGAACCGCGGGCGGGTGGACGCGTTCGTGACCAACATCTCCGAGCCCGGATACCTGTTTCACGGCAACAACCTGCGCTTGAACTTCCTCCCGGAGCTGGGGCGCTTCCAGCAGGCGGCGGAAGGAGTCGTCGCCGACGCGGGCTGGGCCTGGGGCGCGCAGCTCGGCGACCTGGACAACGACGGCCGGAACGAGCTGTTCATCGTCAACGGCTACGTGTCGGGCGACCGCGACAAGAGCTACTGGTACGCGGCGGCGAAGATCGCCGGGGCGTATGGGCGCGTGTTCGAAGACGCGAGGGCCTGGCCCGCAGTCGGCACCGCGAGCCTGTCCGGGTACGAGCGCTCGCGGGTGCTCGTGAACCGCGGCCTGGCGGGCTGGAGCGACGTCGCCGCCCAGGTGGGCGTGACGGACGAGTACGACGGGCGCGCGGTGGCGCTGGCGGACCTGTTCAACCGCGGCGTGCTCGACGTGGTGATCGCCAACCAGAACCAGCCGGCGCTGGTCTACAAGAACGCCGTCGCGCCCGGCAATCACTGGGTCGCCTTCAAGCTCGTGGGCACACGGTCGAACCGCAGTGCCATCGGCGCCGAAGTCACCCTCGAGACGGGCGGGACCCGCCAGTTGAAGATCGTGGACGGCGGGATGGGATTCGCGAGCCAGAACGACCGCCGGCTGCACTTCGGGCTGGGACGGGCCGGGCACGCAGACCGGG
>JAEHDT010000009.1 GCA_016880225.1 Gemmatimonadota bacterium
ACGCTCGTGAACGTGGCGCGCGCCAGCCAGGTCGCCATGATGGCCGGCGCCGACTTCATCAAGACGTCCACCGGCAAGGAAGCCGTGAACGCGACCCTTCCCGTGGGCGTGGTCATGACGCGGCAGATCCGCGACTACTACGAGCGCACCGGTTACGCCGTGGGCTTCAAGCCGGCGGGCGGGATCCGCAGGGCCAAACAAGCGCTCGACTGGCTCATCCTGATGAAGGAAGAGCTGGGCGACCGCTGGCTGCGGGCCAATCTGTTTCGGCTCGGCGCCTCGGCACTGCTCAGCGACATCGAGCGCCAGCTCGAGCACTTCGTGACGGGGCGCTACTCGGCGGCGCACCACCACCCGATGGTATGACATGACCACCGTCTCCGAAATCTTCGAAACCATGGCGTACGGGCCGGCGCCCGAGAGCGACAAGCCGGCGCTCGAGTGGATCGCCCGGCAGAACGGCGCATTCGGACTGTTCATCGGCGGGCGCTGGACGAACGGAGCGGGCGACGCGTTCGACGTCATCAACCCGGCCACGCGGGAGACGCTGGCGCGCGTCACCCAGGCGGGCGCGGACGACGTCGCGGCCGCGGTCGCGGCCGCGCGCAAGGCGTTCGCCGCGTGGTCGCGGCTCTCCGGGCACGCCCGGGCGCGCCATTTGTACGCGCTGGCGCGCGCGGTCCAGAAGCACTCGCGTCTCCTGGCCGTGCTCGAAAGCCTCGACAACGGCAAGTCGATCCGCGAGACGCGCGACCTCGACATCCCGCTCGTGGCGCGCCATCTGTACCACCACGCCGGCTGGGCGCAGCTCGCCGAGTCGGAGTTCGCGGGCTACGAGCCGGTGGGCGTCGTGGGGCAGATCGTCCCGTGGAACTTCCCGCTCCTGATGGTGGCGTGGAAGATCGCGCCCGCGCTCGCCGCCGGGAACACCGTCGTCTTGAAGCCCGCGGAGTTCACGCCGCTGACGGCGCTGTGTCTCGCCGAGATCGCGCACGACGCGGGGCTCCCGGCCGGCGTGCTCAACGTCGTGACGGGAGACGGGCGGACGGGTGAGCTGATCGTGAAGCACCCCGACATCGATAAGATCGCGTTCACCGGCTCCACCGAAGTCGGGCGGCTGATCCGCAAGGCCACTGCGGGATCGGGAAAGCGGCTGTCGCTCGAGCTCGGCGG
The DNA here is from genome assembly GCA_016880225.1 of Gemmatimonadota bacterium. Lineage (GTDB taxonomy): Bacteria > Gemmatimonadota > Gemmatimonadetes > Gemmatimonadales > GWC2-71-9 > AG41. Next base: position 1,174 of record JAEHDT010000009.1, read on the forward strand.
CAAGAGCCCGTTCATCGTGTTCGACGACGCCGACTTGGATAGCGTGGTCGAGGGCGTGGTGGACGCGATCTGGTTCAATCAGGGGCAGGTGTGCTGTGCCGGCTCGCGGCTGCTCGTGCAGGAAGGGATCGCCGAGCGCCTGATCGCGAAGCTCCGGGAGCGGATGGAGAAGCTGCGGGTGGGTCCGCCGCTCGACAAGGCGATCGACATGGGCGCGATCGTCGCGCCGGTGCAGCTCGAGCGCATCCGCAGGCTCGTCAACACGGGCGTCGAGGAGGGCGCCACCCTGTGGCAGCCGTCGTGGGCGTGCCCTACGGACGGCTACTTCTATCCGCCTACGCTGTTCACGGGTGTCTCACCGGCCGCCACGATCGCGCAGGTCGAAATCTTCGGGCCGGTGCTCGTATCGATGGCGTTCCGCACGCCGGCCGAGGCGGTGGAGCTCGCGAACAACACGCCGTACGGGCTCGCGGCGAGCGTGTGGACGGAGAACATCAACCTGGCACTCGACGTGGCGCCGAGGATCAAGGCGGGCGTCGTGTGGATCAACTGCACCAATCTGTTCGACGCGGCGTCGGGCTTCGGGGGCTACCGGGAGTCGGGGTTCGGGCGGGAGGGCGGGAGAGAGGGGATGTGGGAGTATCTGAGGCCGGAATGGGAAGCGCCGAAGGCTGAACGCGGGACGCGGGGCAAGAAGTGCGCGCCCGTCCCGCGTTCGGAGATCCGCGCTTCGCGCTCGCACGCGCTCCCCCCGATCGACCGGACGTACAAGCTGTTCATCGGAGGCCAACAGGTCCGTCCCGATCAGGGCTATAGCCGCCGCATCGTGGGCGCGGACGGCGCGCTCTTGGCCGAGGTCGCGGAGGGAAACCGCAAGGACATTCGTAACGCGGTCGAGGCCGCGCACGCGGGTGCCGGCTGGGCCAAGGCGAGTGGCCACGCTCGCGGGCAGGTCCTCTACTACATCGCCGAGAATCTGGCCCAACGGGCCGACGAGTTCGCCCAGCGGCTCAGCCTCATGACCGGCCAGGACGCCGCCGCCGGGAGTCGCGAAGTGGCGGCGAGCATCGCCCGCCTGTTCAGCTACGCGGCGTGGGCCGACAAGTACGACGGCGCGGTCCACCACACCCCGATCCGGGGCGTCACGCTCGCCATGAACGAGAGCATGGGGGTGATGGGCATCACCTGCCCCGACGACCACCCGCTGCTCGGTTTCGTTTCGCTCGTCGCTCCCGCCATCGCGGTCGGGAACACGGTGATCGTGGTGCCGTCGGAAGCCCATCCCCTGGCCGCCACCGAGTTGTATACGGTGCTCGAGGCATCGGACGTCCCGCCGGGGGTGATCAACATCGTCACGGGCTCGAAGGACGCGCTCGCCAAGGTGCTCGCCGAGCACGACGACGTCGACGCGGTGTGGTACTTCGGCGGTCAGGCGGCCGGCGCCGAGATCGAGCGGGCGTCAGCGGGCAATATGAAGCGGACCTGGGTCGAGTGGCACGGGAGGGACTGGTACGACGCGGTTCAGGGCGAAGGACGGCAGTTCCTCAGGGAGGCGACGCAAGTCAAGAACATCTGGATCCCGTACGGGGAATAGGAAAGGCAAAGGCTAGACGCGCGGCTACGCCGCTAGCCGTTTGCCATCCGCCGGGACGGGCTTGGGCTTCATGAGCTTCCAGCGATTGCAGATCGGACAGCCGAGGTAAGTCCGGCCCAGCCAGTCCGTCTCGTACTCCTGCGGGTGGCGGCATGTGGCTCGCCCCCGTCGTTTCCCGGAAGCACGGTGCTTGGTGTTCACACCCGTTCCAACCACCCTCGCCGTTGCGGAGTTCCCCGGGGAGGCGCTTCAGCCGGCCGCCAGGTACTGCTCGTCCCAGGCGATCCCGAACAGGCCGTTGCAGCGCTGGCAGCGCAGCTCCCGGGCATAGCCGGTGATCGGCGTCCGGCCGCGGCATACCGGGCACACGGCGTAGCGCGGGCGCCAGTGACCGGGCGGGTCGTTGGGGTCGCGCGGGCCCGGCACCACCGTCCAACTCCGGGGCCGGGAGAACAGCGTCTGGAGGAAGCGGCGCGGCACCCGAATCTGCTCGCGGCGCGGCACCTGGACCGTGGCCTCCTCCTCCGTGAGCCTCACGACGCGGTACCACGCGCCCCGTCGCAGGCCGCAATTGACGTCGAGCTTCAAGCGGGCCCACGCCCGCCGCTGTGATTCGGACGGCTGCTCCATGGCCCCAAAGTGAAATCGCGACAGGGGACTGTCAATCGGGACCGGCGTCACAACCGCATCTTTTCGAGTAGCACCTTGAACCCCGGCTCGTCGCGCACCGGATCGAGCAGCGGATTCACCCGGAGATACGCGAGCCACCCCCGCCGCTCCGCATACGCCCGCTCGATCCACTCGAGCGCGCGGGCGTGATCGCCCAGCCCGAGGTGCAGGGTGGCGAACGCCACCGGAGACACATAGTCGCGGCGGCTCTCGGTCTCGAGGTCCCCGAGCAGCACTTCCGCCTGGGAGCGGCGCCCGGTGCGCGCCAGCAGCCAACCGAGCGTGGCCGTCGTGTACGCCCCCGCCGCGGGGAGCGCCAGGCCGTCACGGATCACCCGCTCGGCGTCGCTCCACTGCTCCTGATGCGCGAGCACGAGGCCCAGCACGCGGAAGGTTTCCGCCGCCGTGGGGTTCATGGCGATTGCACGCGAGAGGTGGTAGCGCGCCTGGTCGTAGCGCCGCGCGTAGTAGTACGCCCACCCCACCGACCTGCGGATCGACACCGAGGCCGGATCGAGCTCGAGGGCCGTGTGGCTCTCGACCAACGCCTCGTCGAACCGCCCCTGCGCGGCGAGCCAGAACGCGTACCACTGGTGCGCGGTGGCGTAACGCGGGTCGAGCTCCACGGCGCGCCGGTACTCGCGCCGGGCGGCCTCCCAATCCCAGTCGTAGATGAACAGCGTCCAGGCGAGCGATGCATGCGCCTCGGCGAGCGTATCATCGAGCTCCAGCGCCTTGCGCGCATACTCCCTGGCCCGCGCGAACCCTTCTGCCACGGGGACACTGCGATAGTCGAGCTGCAACGCATAGGAGTCGGCGAGCCCGGTGTACGCCGGGGCGTACCCGGGGTCCTCCGCGATCGCCGCCTCGAAACAGCGAATCGCCTCGGTGATCGCCTCCTGAGTGCGCTTGTTCCACGCGTAGCGGCCCTTCAGGTACAGCCCGTACGCCGCGATGCTGTGCGTGTAGCGTTTGGGCGCCGGCTCGACGAGGTCGGCGAACGACGTGGCCCGCAGCGTGTCCACAATGGTGCGGGCGATCTCCTCCTCGATCGTGAACACGTCCTCGAGCGTGCGATCGTAACGCTCGGACCAGAGCAGCTGCCCGTCCTCGGTGGACGTGAGCTGGGCGGTGATGCGCAGCCGGTCGCCCGAGCGGCGCACGCTGCCCTCGAGCACCCACGCGGCGCCGAGCAATGCACCGATAGCGCGCACGTCCTGCGGCTTCCCCTTGAGCGCGAACACCGAAGTGCGTGAGGCCACGCGCAAGCCCTGGACCTTGTGCAGCGCGTCGATCAACTCGTCCGTGATGCCGTCGCTCAGGTACTCGTTCTCGGCGTCGGGACTGGCGTTGACGAACGGCAGCACGGCGATCGAACGGCCGATCGCCGAGCCGGCGGCTGCACGAGCAGCGTCAGAAGGAGGACCCTCGAGCGCCGCGACGAACTCGGCCGCCGTCGCGAACCGCTCCGCCGGATCCTTGACGAGCGCCCGGGCAAGCGCTTGCTCCACGGCGGTGGGGACTTCGGGACGGAGCGCGCGCACCGGCCGCGGCACCTCGGTCACCTGCTTCGCCATCGTGGCACGCGGGCCGGCGCCGCGGAGCGGCGGCTCGCCCGCGAGCATCTCGTACACGACGCACGCGAGACTGTACACGTCGCTCTGGTTCCCGACGTTCTGCTCCCCACTCGCCTGCTCGGGACTCATGTACTCCGGGGTCCCGACGGCGATGCCGGCGTCGGTCACGAGCTCCGGGCCCGGAGTGCGGCAGGCGCGCGCCACTCCGAAGTCGGCCAGGAGGGCGTGCCCCTCCGCGAACAGGATGTTCTCGGGCTTGACGTCGCGGTGCACCAGTCCGTTGCGGTGCGCATAGTCGAGCCCTCCGCCGATCTCCTGCGCGATCCGCAGCGCCTCCTTCACGGCCAACCGCTTTTCCCGGTCGAGCCGCTCGCGCAGCGAGCCCCCGGGGACGAGCGGCTGCACGTAATACAGGTGACCGCCGGCCTCGCCCGAATCGATGAGCGGTACGATGTGCGGATGGGAGAGCCGGGCCGCGATCCCGATCTCCCGGAGGAACCGCTCGGCGCCGAGCGAGGCGGCCAGACCGGGCCGCAGCACCTTGATGGCGACGTTGCGGCCGTGCTTCTTGTCGACGGCGAGGTACACGGTCGCCATGCCGCCCCGGCCGAGCTCGCGCTCGATCGCGTAGCGGTCGGAGAGCGCGGCGGCGAGGGAAGGACGCGTGTCCGTCATGAGGCGAGAGGAATATGCCCGGGCCCGGCCGGCAATGGGAGGGACGCCGCGCCGCTCTGGCGCGCCGCACGGGACCCCTTAGACTGGAGCGCGCGCATGCAGCCCGTCAGGGTCTACGGCGGCAGCTCCGGCCCGAGCGGCAGTCCCGTCCTCGGCGGCATCATCGCCGGCGTCTTGCTGGCGGTCGTGTGGATGCTGCTCGTGTGGCTGACGCACAATCCGGTGAGCCTGGCCGGCTGGGGGGTGGGCGGCCTCATCGGGCTCACAGTGGCGCGGGGGGCAAGGGGTACAGCGGGGCCGCACGGTGCGAACCCGTCGCTCGGCACAATCGCGGCCGTGCTCACGGTCGGTACCGTCGTGCTCGGCAAAGCGCTGATTCTCGCGTTTGCGCTCCGGCCGATCGTGCGGGATGAAATCGTGCGGAACCGGGGCGTGACCACGGCCCTGTTCCTGATCGACATGACGGCGCACCGATCGTTCTCGCCGGACCTCCAAGCTGCGCTCGATCAGGAGGCTCGCGAGTTGCAGGACAGTGGCCACTCGCCGCTGCGCGCCGGGCGGGCGCTCGAGTTGCAGGAGCGGATCGCCGCGGAGGCGAGGGCCCGAGACTCGGCGGCGACCCCTGCCCAGCGTGAGGCATTGGTGCGGACGTACTCGGACAGCATCCTGGCCCGCCAGGGGTTCCTCCCCATGCTCGGCAGGCTGTTCAGTATCTGGGATCTGTTGTGGCTGGGGCTGGGGGTCTCGAGCGCCTGGAAGCTGGCCCAGAGCCGGTTCGCTTAGCCGCTCTGCTGACCTTTGTCGCGCTCGGCCTGCTGGCGCTCCTCCCGCTCGCGCTCCTCGCGCGCCCGGCGGACGCGCTCCTGCCGCTGGCGCAGCTCCTCCGCGTCGCGGGCGGCCCGTGCGGCCTCGCGTTTCTCTTCTTCCGGGTCAACCTGGTCGCGCGCCTGGCGCGCGCGCTCCTGGCGCCGGCGCCGGTCGTCCTCCTGCTTGGCGGCCCGATCGGCCTCGAGCTCCTTGAGCCGCTTGCTGTTCATCCACCACATCACCCCGAACAGGCCGAATTGCGCGGGGAGGACGAACACAAAGGAAAATGGGAACAGGCCCCGGACGGTGACCGAGAGCGCGAGGCTCGCCACCGCCCACTTCCAGCCGGTCATGTGCTCGTACTCGGCGGCGGCGTAGAACAGCACCGCGAAGCCGAGACCGCCCAGGATACCCATGGGGCGAATATGCGAAATCCGCCCCACCCGGGCAAATTGGGGCGGTCTCTCACCGGGTGAGACGGATGCTGGCGCTGCTGATCCTCGCGGTCGTGCTGGTCGGAGCTGTGATCTTCGTGCTGCGCCGCTACATGTCCGGCTGAGCGGCGGGGCTAGGGATGTCCGACGCGGCGGCGCGGATCCCACACCGCGACGCCGACGCGCGAGTCCGCCGTACCGTAATAGAGGTACCACCGCCCCCGGAACGGCACGAGGCCCTCCACGAACGTTGTGCCCGCCTCGTACTGTCCCGTTCGCTCGTAGGTCTCCGTAGGCGCGATGAACGGGGCGTCGGAGCGGGCGATGAGTTTGGCCGGATTGCGGGCGTCGAACAGCGCCTGGCCGCCCGAGTAGACGCGCGGGGCAAGACCCGGATCGCCATGGGTCGAGTCGTTTCCGGCGTTGTACAGGACGAGGATGCCGCGCTGGGTAATGAGGGCCGGCGGTCCGCCCTCGACCAGCCAGGAATCGAAGTATCCCGGCCGCGGGGCGAGGACCCTGACGAGCCGGCCGTCCGCGTCCTCGAGCGGCGTCCAGTCTACCAGGTTATCGGAAGTCGCGATGTGGA
>JAEHDT010000068.1 GCA_016880225.1 Gemmatimonadota bacterium
CGGAGCGGAGGGCGACGTTTCCCCTGATTGGCCGGTGCAGTCGCGCTGCGGCGCGCCCATGCTCCGCCCGGTGGTGGGGCCCGGCGGGCCGCGCACCCCGCCCCAGCCGTGGGAATGGCGCGACCCGGCCCCCGCGTGGATGGCGTTGTGCCGTGCCGCCGCGCGCCGCTACGTCAACACCGCCGGCGACTCGCTCGCCGCGCGCGCGGCGGCCCTGTTCGACTCGCTCGGCCCCGGCCTGCGCGGCGACCTGCGCATCGGCGTCGCGTTCCGCACACTCCGCTTGAAGGGCGACCCGCGCCTCTGCCCGTACCCCGAGACCGGCTCGGCTACATTGGGCGGCGCAGAAGACGGCCGCACCCGGCTATACGGCTGGCACTTGCTCGGGATCTTCCCGATCGGCCTCGAGGAGGGCGGGCACGCCGTCCGTCCCAATCCGCACGATTGCCAGCGTGAGAAGCGAGTCGCGCTGGGTGGGCTGCAGCGCACGCTCGTGGTCGGGGAGCACGGCCTGCCGGAGGTCGCCCAACTCTCGGTGATCCGCTTGGGCGATTTGCTGCTGGGCGTCGTTCCGGCGGAGGCGACGACTGAGGCCGGCGCACAGATCGAGCGCACAATCGCCGATAGTGCACGCGCCGCGGGGCTCGAGCCGCGGGCCGTCACCATCGTGGGGCTCGCCAACGGCTACATGCAGTACGTCACGACCGACGCGGAATATGGGGAGCAGGCTTACGAAGGCGGGTCCACGCTGTACGGCCCGAACAGTGCCGCCGTCCTCGCGGAGGAGCTGGGACAGCTCGCTGCCTCGCTGGTGCGCTCGGGCGCGAGTCCGGCGAACCTGGTGGACTCGATCACCGCCTATCCGGGGACGTCCCAAGCCATACTGCCGCGTCGCACGGCCGGCCCGCCGCCCGAGCGCGTCGCTCGAGTGGTGCTGAGCCAGGCCTGCGTTGGCGACACGCTCGTGGTGCGGTGGCGAGATCTCCACCCGGGACGCCTGGTTCCGGCCGACGGCCCGGTGCTGCGAATCGAACGACTCGTCGGGGAGCGCTGGGACACGGTGGAGTGGGACGACGACCGCGAGCTTGAGATCCGTGCCGTGCGCTCGCTCGGCAGCCGGGGCTACGTGTGGGAGGTACGCTGGCGCCACGCGTCAGGCGTCGGTCCCTTTCACGTGGTCTTGACAGCCCGACCGGGGCTGCCCGAAGTAACGGGCGACCCGGTGCCGTGCTGAGGCTCCGACTAGGCGGTTGACACGAGCTCGCGATCGTCGTGACTGGGCGGTTGCGAGACGACCAGGAACTCGGCGGCATCCGCTGAGTCATTGAACACCTGGTGCGGCGTGCCCGGCCCCACCTCGAGGCCGCTCCCCGCCCCGAGCCGGTGACGCACGGCGTCGCATTCGATCGTCAGCTCCCCGTTCACCACGTAAAAGAACTGTCGTGCGCGGGCGTGCCGGTGCCGCCGTTCACACGTGCCGGATGGCATCCGCTCCAGGATGACGCTCAAGTCCCGAGACTCGACCAGGCGCCAGCCGTCGCAGCCGCCGCCCCACGAATAGTGAGCCGCGGTGCCACGCGTGACCGGGCCGCCCGTGCCGCTCAGGCGATCTCCCGGGCCACCCGGACAACCTCGTCGAGGACGCCCGCGGTCGTGCCCCAGCGCCCGCGTCCGAACCCCTCCACGAACGCGCCGTGCGCCACCTTCCAGTAGGGAAGGGCCGCCGCGATCCGCGCCCGTCCCGCCCGTGTGAGCGCAGCTGCCTTTGAGCGCCGGTCCGAGGTGGGGACGAGGCGCACCAACCGCGCCCGCGTGAGTGGGGCGAGCGCGCGGTACAGCGACGTCCGCTCGAGCACCAGTTCTTCAGCCAGACGACTGAGCGGCGCCGTGCCGCCCTGCCGCTCGAGAGCGCGGAGCACCGCGAACTGCGTGGCCGTCAGGCCCGCGTGAGCGAGGGCGCTCTCGTACACCCGTGCGACGGCGCGCGCCGCCTTGCGGAGCGCCGTGCACGCACAGGGTATCCGGGTCCGGGACGGGGTGGTGCCCCGTGTGGTGTGTGTACGCATCGAAGGAACGCTAGCGTGCCGCCCCTTGCCGTCAAGGGTGGGGCCCCAGTATCGTATGATTCGATGTGTACACATCGAATGCCCCCCCGCACCCTCTTTCGTTTCCAGGAGGACCGCATGCGCTTCCCCGTGCCTGCCCTCGCAGTCCTGGCCGCGCTCACCGGCGCCGCCCCGGCCGCCGCGCAGGAACCGCTGCACCTGGCCGTCTACGTGGCGGACTCGAGCAGCTTCCACGTCACGTCGACGCTGATCTACGGCGCCACCGAGGCTGTCCTCGTCGACGCCCAGTTTCAGAACAGCGAGGCGGAGAAGCTCGCGGACCGTATCGCGGCGACCGGCAGACGTCTGAAGGCGATCCTCATCAGCCACCCGGACGACGATCACTACATCGGCCTGGCGGTCCTGCGGCAGCGCTTTCCGGGAACGCCGATCTACATGAGCGCCGCGGCCCTGTCCGAGTTCAAGCGGACGTCGGCCCGCTACCTCGCCGGGTCGCGGTCGTTCCAGCCGTCCGAAACACCCGATTCCTTGCCCACACCGGAGCTCCTGCCCTCCAGGCAGTTGCTCATTGACGGCGCTGCGGTCAAGGTGGTGACCGATGTGCAGGGCGACGCGTTTGTGCCGTCCAACAGCTTCGTCTGGGTGCCGTCGCTGCGAGCGGTCGTGGCTGGCGACATCGTCTTCAACGGCGTCCACGTCTGGCTCGCGAACTCGAACCAGCGGACCCGCACCGCGTGGCGCCACTCCCTCGACCGCATCGCCGCCCTGCACCCTCGGGTGGTGGTGGCGGGCCACAAGCGCGATGCCGGGCTCGAGGACAGCCCGGACGCGGTGGAGGCGACGCGCGCGTACCTCACGGCCTTCGAGAGGGCGGTGCACGATGCCTCCAACGCGGACGAGGTGGTGGCGGCGATGAGGCAGGAGTTTCCCGACCTGAGCCTTGCGGGCATCCTGACGCGCGCGGCCAGGGTGGCGGTCCCGAACTGACGCCGCGCGCGGCGCGATCCCATCACACCGATGCGAGGTGTCCGATGAGGTGGAACAGAGCATCTGTGGGTGCGGAAGACCGTGAGGAGCGGTCGCTCGATCCGGCGGACTGGGAGGAGTTCCGCGCCCTCGGCCACCGTGTAATCGACGACCTCACGGCGCTGCTGGCCGGCGTGCGCGAGCAGCCGGTCTGGACGCCCGTCCCCCGGACCGTGCGGGAGGCGCTGCGGGCCCCGGCGCCGCGTCAGGGAGCCGACCCCGCGGACGTCTACCGGGAGGTCCGCGAGCGGATCATGCCCTACCCGCTCGGCAACATTCATCCGCGACACTGGGGATGGGTGATGGGGACCGGCACGCCGGTGAGCGTGCTCGCGGATCTCATCGCCAGCGCCCTGAACTCCAACTGCGCGGGGTTCGATACCGCCGCCACGCTGGTCGAGCAGCAGGCCATCGCCTGGCTCGCCGAGGCCGTCGGGTTCCCGTCCGCTGCGAGCGGCTTGTTCGTGAGCAGCGGCTCCATGGCGAACCTCACGGCCCTGGCGGTCGCGCGCACCGCCCGCGCCGGCTACGACGTCCGTGAGGACGGCGTCCGCGGCGGTGCCGAGCGACTCACGATCTATTGCTCAACCGAAACGCACAGCAGCGTGCAGAAGGCGGCCGAAGTCCTGGGGATCGGGCGAGCGGGGCTACGCTATGTCCCGGTGAACGATGCCTTCGAGATCGACGTCGCGGCCCTGGAGCGGGCGATCGTCACGGACCGCGACGCCGGCATGCGCCCGTTCTGCGTCGTCGCCACCGCCGGCACCGTCAATACCGGCGCCATCGATGATCTGCGATCGGTCGCCGCGGTGTGTCGCCGCCACGGTCTGTGGTTTCACGTGGATGGCGCGTTCGGCGCCGTCGCGGCGCTCGCGCCGGTGCTGCGGGAACGGGTCGCGGGGATGGAGCTCGCCGACTCCCTCATTTTCGACCAGCACAAGTGGATGTACTTGAACTACGACTGCTCCTGCGTGCTGGTGCGCGATCCGGCGGCGCACCGTGCCGCCTTCGAGCTGACACCGTCGTACCTGGCACCCACGGGGCGCGGCATCGCGCCCGGGCACTTGTTGTTCTCGCACCTGGGCGTCGATCTGTCGCGCGGCTTCCGGGCGCTCAAGGTCTGGATGGCCCTCAAGGCCCACGGCCTGGACACCTACGCGGAGCTGATCGCGCAGAACGTGTCACAGGCCCGCTATCTCGGCACCCTCGTGAGCGGCCACCCGCGCCTCGAGTGCCTCGCGCCGATCGCCCTGAACGTCGTGTGCTTCCGCTACCGGCGGGATGGTTTGGGCGACGCCCGCCTCGATCAGCTCAACGCTGAAATCCTCATGCGGCTGCAGGAGCGCGGCATCGCGGCGCCGTCCGGCACGGTACTGCGGGGCCGCTTCGCGATCCGTGTCGCCAACACCAACCACCGGACGCGCCGATCGGACCTGCGCGAGCTCGTGGCTGCGGTGGTGCGCCTCGGGGATGAGCTGGTGGAGAGCACGAGCGGGTAGAAGGACGCCGCGGCTTCTTCACGATCCCCGAGCCCTCCTCTTCACGATCCGGCACGTACGATGTGGATGGTTTGGCCCGACGAGCCTCGTCGTGGCCGAGGGGAGGCGCCCATGTTGGGACACGATTCGCTGGCGGCGGTCGGCGCGGTGATCATCCTCGCGGCATCGCCGCCACTTGCGCCCGCGCAAGAACTGCCCCTCGCGGATACAGCCTGGCGGTACCAGGCGCCGTCCGACATCACGCTGTTGCGCCTATGCCCCACCACGGAGCTGCTGCTCGCGACCGACAAGGCGGTAGTCGCCCTCGACGCCGCGACCGGCAGCGTGTTGTGGCAGCTCGATGGGCTGCCGAGTTACAGGGAGGGCCTCTTCTGGGGTAGCTGCGGCGCCGCGACCGGGCTCTCCTATCGCAAGGACAGACTGGCCGCCTTCGACCTGGCGTCGGGCCGGCGGCTGTGGGATGCGAGCGTGCTGCCGCCGTTCCAGGAGATCCGCGGCTACTTCGCGCTGGGCCGCAAGGACCTCCTGCTGCTCTTCCTGCGCACCGCCGCCTCGGACCGCTCGCTCGTGGCGGTACGGCTCTCGAGCGGCGCGCTGCGCTGGCAACGCGACGACCTTTTCGCGCAGAGCCCCCGGTTCGCCGGACGCGGCGGCGTGTCGGACATCTCCGAGTACCAGGTGGTGATCACCGACAGCGACACGTCGCTGATCCTCTACCTAAGCCCGGACGGCCCCGTCCGTCTCGATGCCCGCTCGGGAGCGACCTTGTGGAAGGGCGACGCACTCGCCGGCCCGCGCGTGCCGTCCCTGGACGACTACGCCGCAATGACGACCGTCGATTCGTTGCTGGTGATCCCACGGGACAACGGCCTGGTCGCCCTGGACGCGCGTGACGGGCGGCGGTTGTGGGAGAACGCCGCGCTCTTCCCGACGCACGCGTCGCGGCTGGTGACGGCGAAGCCGGGTCTGCTGGTGCGCGCTGGCCGCTCCTTCGTCACTGTGCTCGACCCGGCGACGGGAATGCCGCGTTGGAAGCGGCCCCTCACCGTCGAGACCGACGGCGTGGCCTACGAGATTGTGGGGGAACGCTACTACGTCGTGACCCACGACCGGCTGCTCGCGGCGGACCTCGCCACGGGTGACACGACAGGCCTCGCGACGCTGGCGTTCGACGACGGCGAGCACGCGCAGAACATGTTCGCGACCGACGACGGCCTGCTCGTGGTATCGCGCGAGAACCTGTTTCGCCTCGATTTCCTGGGTGCGATCCGCTATCACCGTTTTTTCAAGGCCCCCGGCGCGAGCTTTCTCGAGGCACTGGGCGGCGCGCTGACGCTCAACCTGGGCGTCATGGGCGCGCGCTACGGCGCAGCCGAGTTCCGCTCCGACTACGCCTACTTCCTCACCAACGCCCCGGACTCGGCTGGCCGGACCGGGAACAGCTTGGTGCGCGTGGCGCTGAAGGACGGCAACGAGGCGGGCCGTATCTGGTTCCGGGAGCGCTCTCCTAACTTCCGCGCCGACCCGGCACGCGATCAGCTGCTCGTCTTCCGGGACAAGAAGACGCTCGTCGCGGTGCGGTTTCCAGGAGCGGCGTCGGCAGCGGTCGGGACGGCGCCGTAGCGGCGCCTCCATTCAGGGAGCCGCGTCCGGCGTCCTGCGTGCCAGGCATTCGAGCAACAGGGTCAGCTCCGCTCGCAGCTCCGCTTCCCCCGTGAACCAACGCTCGCGCAGCGAGCGGAGCAGGGCGCCGTGGCAAACGCTCGCGAGCATCTGCGCGACGCGACCCGTCGGGCGCGGCGAAGCGGAGGGCTGCGTCGGCCAAAGCCAAGTGCACGTGCAGCTCCACCAAGCGCATCGCCCCAGGCGAGACTCCGTTCACGCGATCTCCAGGATTTCGTTCAGGAAGCGCACCACGTGCTTCCAGAGCAGGTAGTACAGAGCCACGAGCAGGAGAAACGCGCGCGGAACACGCGGAGCTTCACGGCGTTCTCGGTGACTCCCAGCCCCTCGGCGATCTCGCGGTAGGGCCGGTCCTCGACGAGCGCGAGCAGCGCCACGGCGCGCAACGGCGCGGGAAGCCGGGCCAGGGAGGCCCGCACCTTGTCCCGCAGCTCGGCCTGCGCGGCCGAGTCCGGGGGATCGTCGTCCGCGAAGTCGTCGGGCAGCGGGACCTCCCGCGGACGAGACCGCAGGTGCGTGAGCGCGAGGTTGGTCGCGATGCGGCGGGCCCAGGGGGCGAAGTCGCGGCTCGGGTCGAACCGGGCGCGCGCGCTGTACATCCGCCAGAAGGCTTCCACCGTGATGTCCTCCGCCGCGTTGCGATCGCGCACGATCCGCAATACCCACCCGTAGACCCGCTCCCCTTGGTCGCGGAAGAGCGTCTCGAAGGCTTCGCTGTCTCCTCGCACGAACCGCTCGAAGAGCTCCATCCGCGCCCCCCTATGGCGGTTACTCTCCCGCGGGGTGCCTGGTTTCACGAAAGGTCTAAAGGAACGACCGCCCCATTCTCACGGCTGCTTCACGATATCCTCAGCGCGCCTCGCCTAGGCTGCAACGGGTGTTGGTGTCGCAGCAGCCCGATTGGAGGCACCTCATGAGAACGACGCCGGCGGTGGCATTCCTCCTCGTCGCCGCGGCATGTGGCCGTGATCCTACCGTTTATCGAGCGAGCGGCGCGGCGCCGCGCAGCGGACCGGAAGGTCTCGAGGCGCGGATCGAGGCCCGCGCTCGTGAGCTCGGCTACCAGGTATACGCACCGGCCGACGTGAGCCGGAGCGGGCCGTTCGTGCTGGCGCAGCGCGGCGGCGACTGTGGCCGGCTCGTGATCCGCTGTCAGAGGCGGGACATGTTGATCGTCCACTCGAGAGAGATCCAGCGCTCCGGACTCGGCAGTCAGTGGGAGTTGGTCGTCTGGGCCTGGACGGTCGAGAAGACCAGGGGTGTGACCGACTACGGTGCCGTTGCAGCCACGCCGGAAGTGAAAGCGGATGCCGACGCGATGGTGATCGCCTTCGCGGCGCCGTAGCTAGAGGTCGGATGAGCAGCAGGTTGACGAGCCTGGTTGGCCTCCTCTTCGTGGGGCTCATCGGGGGTTGCGCGAGTCTCGGAGGTCTGCGCAGCGCGCCGTTGGACGAAGGGGAGCTCCGCTCCTACCCGGCCACACTCAGTACTGCGCTGCCCGCGGCGCGCGCGGCGGTTCGGGCGGTCGGCCTCGACGTCGACGACACCACCTGGGTCGATTCGACGACGTGGATGTTGCTGGCGACGCGGGGTGGAGGCTTCTCGAGCTACGGCGAGCTCGTCCGCGTCGTCGTCCGCTCCACGGCATCGGACGCCGTGGCAGTGCGGGTGATTTCGCGGCGCCGCCTCGCCACCACGGTGTTCGCTCCCGACTGGACCGATGCCATCCTCGCACACCTCGATCACATACTGGGCAACGCCGCTCC
>JAEHDT010000069.1 GCA_016880225.1 Gemmatimonadota bacterium
CCGACGCTGGTGATCACGATCCCGGCGACGATCGTGACGCTGCTGTGGATCGGCACGATCTACGGCTCGAAGCTCCGGTTCACCACCCCGGCGCTGTTCTGCCTCGGCTTCGTGTCCGTGTTCGTGAGCGGCGGGATCTCGGGCTTCTTCCTCGCCCAGCCGTCGATCGACGTGTACCTGCACGCCACCTACTTCGTGGTGGCGCACTTCCATTTCGTGATGGCCGTCGCGGCGATGTTCGGCATCTTCGCCGGGACGTACTTCTGGTTCCCCAAGATGTTCGGCCGCATGATGAACGAGACGCTCGGCAAGTGGCACTTCTGGCTGACGTTCATCGGCGTCTACTGCGTCTTCATGCCGATGCATTATCTCGGCCTGGCCGCCAACGTGCGCCGCTACTCCGCGTTCACCGACGATTACCTGAAGCCGCTGATCCCGCTGCACCGCTTCATCACGATCGCCGCGCTGTTCACGGGCGCCGCCCAGCTGATCTTCCTCTATAACCTGTTCCGCAGCCGGTTCCGCGGCCCCAAGGCGCCCGACAATCCCTGGCAGGCGACCTCGCTTGAGTGGTCCACCACGTCGCCGCCGCCGTTCGACAACTTCGGCGGGCGCCCGCCGGAGGTGGCGCACGGACCCAATGAATACGGTGTGGCCGGCCCGGGCGGCGCCGACTATGTCATGCAGGCCGCGGCGGCGGGCGCCCGGCCGGCGGGAACGCACTGAGCGACCGTGACGACGCTCGCGACGCCGCCGCAGCCCCCGGTCGGCGGACCGCCGGCGGTGCGGCCGTGGACGGCCCTGGCCGGGCCGCCGCTCAGGCCGGCCGAGACGGGCGTGTGGATCGGTATCGCGACCATCTCCATGTCGTTCGCCGCCCTCACCAGCGCCATGATGGTGCGCGGGAGCGGGGCCGCGGACTGGCAGCATTTCCGGCTGCCGTCGATTCTCTACTTCAATACGCTCGTGCTCGTCGCATCGAGCGTGACGCTCGAGACGGCGCGGCGGCGGGTCGCGCCCGGGTGGGTTCGGGTGACGCTGGGCCTCGGCGCGCTGTTCGTGGCGGGGCAGGTGGCCGCGTGGCGCCAGCTCGCCGCCCAGGGACTGTTCCTGGCGACGAGCCCGAGCAGCTCGTTCTTCTACGTGTTCACGGCGCTGCACGGCCTCCACGTGCTGGGCGGCGTGGCCGGGCTCGTGTACGTGCTGCGGCGGCTCCGCCCGCCCCGGGCCGCGGGCTCCGCGCCGCCGAGCGCGCTCGGGGCCGCCACGCTGTACTGGCACTTCATGGACGTTCTGTGGGTCTACCTGTTGATACTCCTCACCACCCGCGTTTAGGCGGCCGTCTGGAGGGGATGTGAGCGAATCAGCGACCACCATGGGGAGCGTGCCGGGAGCACACGCCGGGCATCGAATGGAGGAGTCTCCCTACGGTATCCAGTCCAAGAAGCTCGCGATCTGGCTGTTCATCATCGCCGACGCCGCGACGTTCGGCGCGATCCTGTTCTCGTACGGCTATCTGCGCGTCGCCAACCCCGACTGGACCCGACCGTTCGCGTTCTTCCCGACGATCGTGAACGGCATGGTCATGACGGCGGTGCTGTTGACCAGCAGCCTGACGGCGGTGGCGGCGGTGGGCGCGGCGCAGTCGGGCCGCGGGGGGGCGGCGGTACGGTGGCTCGGCGCCACGATGGCCCTCGGGACTCTGTTCGCGCTGCTGCACCTGCGCGAATGGTTCGCGATGATCCGCGAGGGGTGGCGCCTGTTCAAGAATCCCACGGGGGGGCCGGTGCTGTTCGGCGCCACGTTCTTCGGGATCACGGGACTGCATCTGCTGCACGTGATCTGCGGCGTCGTCGTGCTCGCGGTGATCACTATCGGGTTCCGACGCGGCCGGTTCGACGCCGGCCACGTGGAGACGACGAGCCTGTACTGGCACTTCGTCGATCTGGTCTGGATGTTCGTCTTCCCGTTGGTCTACCTGATGAACATGCGGTAGCGGAGGGGCGAGCCATGGCCGTCACGGCATCAGCGCAGCAGCCGGGCATGAGACTGTACGTGGTCGTGTGGATCGGCCTGCTCTTGATCGTGGGCGTCGAAGTCGTATTGACCTACGAGCATCTCCCGGCGGGCACGCTGCTCGCGTGGCTGCTCGCGCTCGCGTTCCTCGAGGCGGCGCTGGGCGTCATGTACTTCATGCACCTGAAATACGAGCGCCGCAGCCTGTTCTGGAGCCTGATCCCCTATCTGCTGTTCGCGCTCGTCATGATGGACCACCTCTGGGCGGACGCCCTTCGCCTGATGCACCAGCGG
>JAEHDT010000070.1 GCA_016880225.1 Gemmatimonadota bacterium
CTCGAGGAAACCGGGCGGCCGTTGCGTGAAGTGGCGACGGAATTGAAGGTGCCGGAGGGCGTGCTGTGGCGGTGGCGGAAGCTGTACGCCACCGGAGCCGGGGCGGCGGGAGTGAGCCCGACGGAGGCGGAGGAGCTGCGGCGCTTACGGCGGGAGAATGCGTTACTCCGACAAGAGCGCGACTTCCTAAAAAAAGCGGCGGCGTACTTTGCGAATCCGTCCCCGTGAGGTACGCCTGCATCCAGCGGCACCACGGGGCGTTTTCGCTGGCGCTGATGTGCCGCCTCCTCACGGTCTCGCGCGCGGGCTATTACGCCTGGCGCGGGCGCGCGCTGAGCGCCCGGGCTCAGGGGGACACGCGGCTGCGGGTGGCGATCCGGGCGATTCACGCGGCGAGCCGGCAGCGGTACGGGAGCCCGCGGATCCAGCGCGAGCTGCAGGCCCAACACTGGCCGTGCAGTCGCAAGCGGGTGGCGCGCTTGATGCGGCTGGATGGGCTACGAGGGAAGCGGAGCCGACGCTATCGGGCCACCACCCAGGCAGATGGGACGCCGCCGGCCCCCAATCGGCTGCGGCGCGCCTTTCAGGTGGCCGCCCTCAACCAGGTCTGGGCGAGTGACGTCACGGCGTGCGGGACCGCCGAGGGGTGGCTGTATCTCGCGGTGGTGCTCGATCTGGCATCGCGCCGCGTCGTCGGCTGGGCGGCGGGGACGACTGCGGGCCAAGAACTCACGGTGCCCGCGCTGCGCCACGCACTCGAGCGGCGGGCTCCGCCGGCCGGGCTCCTGCACCATTCCGATCGCGGGGCGCATTACACGGGGACCAGTTACCAGCGGCTGCTCGCCGCGCACGGCGTCACCGCGAGCATGAGCCGGCGGGGCGATTGCTGGGACAATGCCGTGGTCGAGAGCTTCTTCGCGACCGTGAAGACCGAACTGATCACCGAGACGATGTGGCGGAGTCGCGCCGAGGGGATCGATGCGCTCCGCCAGTACATCGCGTGGTACAATGGGCAGCGGCGCCACTCCACGCTCGACTACGTGAGCCCAGCGGTCTTCGAGGCCCAGCTCACCGCTGCCTAAACCGGTGTCCACAGAACCGGGGCAAGACCACCCTACAACCCCTACCGTCCCTTTACCGTCCCTTTACCGTCCCCTACCGTCCCCTACCACTCGCTTCACCGCAGCCTCCACGTCCTGCTCCTCCCCAATCCCCGTGTACACCACCTTCCCGTTGCCGTCGAGCACCACGACAAAGCTGGTGGCGGGAGCCTGGAACGCCCGCACCGCATTGCCATCGGCGTCCCAGAACACGCGAAACGGAATCGGGTGCCGGGTGAGATGTCGCTTGACGGCGGCCGGCGTCTGGCCGACGGCGACGGCGATCGCGACGAAGGACACCTGGCTGCCGTAACGCGCGCGCGCGGCTTCCATCTTGGGCACCAGCGCCTCGCAGCGCGGACACCAGGTCGCCCAGAACTCGAGCAGCACCGGCTTCTTGCCGATCGCGGCAGCGAGATCGACGGGGTGCCCATCGAGGTCTTGCACTTGCGCCGCCGGCGGGCGTGCGCCGAGCGCGATCCCGACTTCATCGTCCTGCGCAGAAGCCGGTTGGGCGATTGCGAGACTCGCGGCCATCAGGACACTGACCACTAACCACTCACCACGCATTTGTTGTTACAGTCCTTTCCCCACCTGTATGAAGTAGTACTCCGCAGCCCCCAAAAGCACGACCCCCGCCCCGCGTTTTACCCAGGTCATCCATGGGCCGGGCTTGGGAAGCCTGGCGAGCGTCCCGGAAAAGATCCCCACGACCGCCAGAACCGCGGTCATGCCGAGCGAGAACACGAAGAGATAGAGCAGGCCCAGCCCGCCGCTGCGGGTCGAAGCCACCCAGGTCAGGACGGCGGCGAACGCGGGGGCTCCGCACGGAGCGGCGACGATGCCCGACGTCGCGCCGAGCAGCAAGGCGGTGGGATACGACCCGCCCTTGAGTCCCGCGGCCCAGGCCGAGAGGCGCGCTGGGACGACCACGGGGATCACGTCGAGCTGCGCGAGGGCGAAGAGCAACAGCAGGTTCGCCATGGCGAACAGCACCCAGGGATTCGCGCCCACCGTGCCGAACAGCGACCCGGTGAGCCCCGCCGCCAGACCGAGCACGGCATAGAACAGGGCGACACCGAGCACGTAGGTGAGGGTCAATCCCACGATCCGACCGCGTGGCGCGTCGGGGCGGGACGAGCCCGTGAGCACTCCGACCGTAATCGGAATCATCGGCCACACACAGGGCGAGAGACTCGTGGCCAGGCCGGCCCCGAACAGCGTCGCGGCGGCGACCAGCGGGTGATGCTGCAGCGCGTCCCCGAGACCCGATCCCAAAACAACGGCGAGTGTCATCGAATCAATCTACATTCACCACCATCCTGCTCCCGGGGTGACTGTGGCTCGAGGCGGTCCCGATGGAAAAACCCGCTGCGCGTGGCTC
>JAEHDT010000071.1 GCA_016880225.1 Gemmatimonadota bacterium
CATCACCCGTCGCACGCTGGTGTTTCCCGATCTGCCGCCCGGCCTCGACGGTCTCACTCTGCTGCACCTCTCCGACCTGCATGCCGGCGTCCATCTGGGTGAGGACAAGATGCAGGAGATCGTGGCTCGGGCGAACGCGCTCAAGCCCGACCTGATCGTGCAGACGGGAGACATGATCGACATCTCGCAAGCCTACATCCCGCCCTACGTGCGCGCCTTCCGCGAGCTGTCGGCGCCGCTCGGGGTGGTGACGGTCCTCGGCAACCACGACCGCTACACCGGCGAGCGGGAGGTCATCCGCGGCTGCCTCGACGCGGGCCAGGTGTTCGTACAGAACGGCTGTCACGTGGTCGAGCGCAACGGGGCGGCGCTCGCCCTGCTGGGCATCGACGACCCGCACAACTGGACCGCGGACGATCCGCAGCCGCGCGACGTGGACGCGGCGCTTCGTGCCGCGCCCCCCGACGCATTCCACGTGCTGCTCGCGCACCGGCCCGGCGCCTGGGATAGCGCCGCGCCCCGTCGCATTCCTCTCACGCTCGCGGGGCACATCCACGGCGGCCAGCTGTACGTACCGCTCGTCGGCTGGTCGGCCGGGAGCCTCATCACCAAGTACGTCATGGGGCACTTCCAGCGGGGCACGAGCCAGCTGTACGTGAGCCGCGGCATCGGCGTGGTCGGCGTGCCGATCCGTGTGTTCGCGCCGCCGGAAATCGAACTGTTCGTGCTGCGGCGTGGGTGACGGGCGATCAGCCGCGCGGGGCGGCAATCGCGTCCCACGCCCCGTCGAGCGCCAGCTTGACCCCGGCGTGCGTTTCCGGCCATTCCTTGGCCGCCAGACGATCGATCACGAGCGTCACGACGCCGAGCCACACGCCGGCCCACACCTCCGCGGCCCCCGGCTTGACGGACCCGTCGGCCTTGCCCTGCGCGATCAGACTCTCGAGGCTGAGTCGGAAATCGCGGGCGGCCTTGCGGCTCTCGTCGTCGAGCAGATCGTCGTGGCGCTGCACGAAGAACAGGCGCGCGACCGCCGGGTCGCGGGCGGCGCCCGCCACGAGCTCCCGGGCGAGCTCGGCGAGCTTCTCGCGCGGTCCCACCTTCAGCGCGTCGGCGTCCTTCACGAGCTTCCCCGCCCAGCGAGCGGCGGCGCGGTACAGCTCGTTGAAGCAGTGCTGCTTGCTCGTGAAATGACGGTAGATCGTCCCTTCCGCGACCCCGGCCTTCTTGGCGATCTGGGGCGTGGTGGTTTCGTGAAACCCCTGTGTGGTGAACAGCTCGAGCGCTGCGCGGACCAGACGCTGGCGGGTAAGGTCGGCCTGGGTCATCGAGCGCGAATCTAACCAGCCACGGGGTTCCGCGGGTCACCCAGCCCCGCTAGCTTTCCGCCGCCGCACCCCCTCACGAAGTCCGGAGGCAATCGCGCAATGCGCATGCTGGTTCTCGGCGCGGGCCTGCAAGGGTCCGCCTGCGCCTACGATCTGTTGCAGCAGCCCGGTGTCGCGCGGGTCACCATCGCCGACTTGAAGCCGGAGCGGATTCCGCCCTTCCTCAAGCCCCACGTCGGCAAGCGGCTCACACTGGTCAAGCTCGACGTGCAGGACGGCACGGCGCTGCGCGCGGCGATGGTCGGTCACGAGGCGGTGCAGAACGCGGCGCCGTATTATCTCAACGTCGAGATCTCCCGCGCCGCGGTCGACACCGGGCTGCACTGCGCCGACCTGGGCGGCAACACGGAGATCGTCTTCAAGCAGAAGAAGCTCGACGCCGAAGCGAAGCAGCACGGCGTCTCGGTGATTCCGGACTGCGGGCTGGCGCCCGGCATGGTGAACATCCTCGCGGCCGAGGGGATCCGGCGCGTGGCCGACGCCGAGGTCGTGAAGATCTACGTCGGCGGCCTGCCGCAGCACCCCGAGCCTCCGCTCAATTACCAGATCGTCTACTCGCTCGAGGGGGCGCTCGACTACTACACGACGCCCTCGTGGGTGCTGCGCGCCGGGAAGCCGTCGCGTGTGGACGCCCTTTCCGAGCTCGAGCATGTCGCGTTTCCGCCGCCCGTGGGAGAGCTCGAGGCGTTCCACACCGGCGGCGGCATCTCGACGCTGCCCTGGGCGTACGAGGGCCGCCTTCGCACGATGGAATACAAGACGCTCCGCTATCCCGGCCACGTGGCCGTGATGCGGCCGATCCGTGAGCTCGGGCTCCTCGACCTCGCTCCGGTCAAGGTGAAAGGGAAGGAGATCGTGCCGCGCGACGTGTTCATCGCGACCGTGTCTCCCAAGCTCACCAAACCCGAGGGACGCGATCTGGTGGCGCTGCGGGTCGAGGTGCGTGGGCGGAGCGGCAAGGGGGTGGCGTGGCAGCTGCTCGACTACGCCGACGAAGCGCACGGCATCAGCGCGATGATGCGAACGACCGGCTACTCGCTGGCCATCACCGGCTTGATGCAGGTGGACGGCCGCATCGCTGCCAAGGGTGTGCACACTCCCGACGAAGCCGTGCCGTTCGCCGACTACGTGGCCGAGCTGGCGAAGCGCGGCGTGGAGATCCGGGAGGTGTAGCCCGCCGGGCCCTCAATAGCTCCAGCTCGTCGCGAAGAGGAACTGTCCCCCCTCGCTGCCGCGTCCGTACCCGACCACGAGGAGCGAGTTGCGGAGCAGGCGCAGGGCAAGCTCACCACCGCCGCTCTGGTGCAGCCCTTTGGTCGTGAGGCGCAGCGCTTCTCCCGGGCCGAACACCCGGCCGGCGTCGTAGAACCCGACCAGCTTGAGCTCCATCGCGTCCCCGACGGCGCGCAGCGCGTAGCGTGCTTCCAGCCCGCCGATCAGCTTTCCGCGCCCCGTAAACCGGCCGTCGTAGTACCCCCGCAGCGAGCGGTAGCCGCCCACGGCCACGAACGGCAGCTCGCTCGACTCCATCTCCTCCTGCGGCGCGAGCGACGGGCTCCCGCCCATTCCCTCGGCGGCGAGGCGCCCGGCCAGCACCAGCCGCCCGATCGGCCGCAGCTGCACGCGCCCATCGGCTGTTGTCCGCGTGTATCCGTCGCCGCTCGCGAACAGGAGCTGGAGGAACGCGCCGCGATGCGGATCGACCTCGTTGTCCCGGGTGTCCACGACGACGCCCGCCCGGACGACCGCGTCGGTGAACGGCAGCGTGGCGGGGTCCACCGCCCCGGTGGCGAGGTCGGTACGGAACACGCTCGGGCCGGGGAGCGCGCGGAAGTCGGTGCGGGCGAGCGTTCCCCCCAGGAGCAGGCGCACCGGCCCGACCACGCGCCGCTGCAGCGTCGCGCGGGCCGTGAGGCGCGTGCGGCTCACGCGGTAGAAGTACGCCCCCGCCGTGTTGACGCTGTCGCGCGAGAACCGGGTGTCGTTCCCGAGGCCGTAGTAGCCGAGGCGGTTGTCGCGGGCGGCGGTGAGCGTCAGGCCGACGCGCCACCCCTCCCACCACGCCGGCGCCTCGGCGCTCACCATGACGCCGCGGCTCCCTTGCGTGCTCGCGCCGGCGTCGAGGCCGAGCGACGCCCGGTTCCGTTCGGGCCGCTCGACGAAGCCGAGCGGGCTGTAGCGTCCGAAGTGGACCGCGCCCCACAAGCCGCCCGCGGTGCTGTAGGCGACGTAGGGATAGAAGTTGGCGCGCCAGAACCGCTGTGCCGCGAGCGCGGGTGCGGCGCCGGCGACGAGCGCCAAGGCAGCGCTAACGGCTCGCAGCGGGTCGCTCGTAGCGATGGGACAGGGCTTCGGGCACTCGGGCGACTCCCCGATGAAGTGAGCGTGCGTACGTTTACGCCGCGGGCGGGCGCTGTCAACTTGCTCCGCTCGCACGGGCCCCCTAACGTTCCGACCGTGGACTTTGCGGATCCGCCGAGCCCGCGCGCGGTGGTACGCGGGATCCTGGGCACCGCGCTCGGGCTCGCGAGCCTGGCGCTGGTCGTCCTGCTGATCAGCTTCCGGCACATCGAATGGCGGCTCGTCGCGCTGGTGCTGACGCTCTGGGCCGCGTGGAGCTTCTTCGATTCCCTGTTCGGCGCGTTGGTCGAGCCCCTCGGCCGGTTTCTGGGCGACGCGCTCACGGGCGGCGCGATGCCGGGCGGCACCACCATCACCATCGAGCAGGAGACCGCCATGCTCGAGCGCCTGCTCGACGCGGATCCGCCCCCGCCGGCCCACCGGGGCGCGCTCGCGGGGATCCGCCTGGCGGAGATCTACCGCACCCACCAGCACGACGCCCTCAAGGCGGACCAGCTCATCGCGCGGCTGGTGGCGCGCTACCCCGACGCGCCCGAGCTCCAGTATGTCAGACCCCGCTGAGCTCTCGCTCGTGGTCCCGGTGTACAACGAGCGCGAGAGCCTGCCACTTCTGGTCGAAGAGGTCGGACGGGCCCTGGCGGGGCGCCACTACGAGATCGTGGCGGTGGACGACGGCTCGACCGACGGCTCGCTCGACGTGCTCAAGGACCTGAAGCGAGCCCACCCGGAGCTGCACATCGTCGCGTTCGCCGCGAATGCGGGACAGACCGCCGCGTTCGCGGCGGGGTTCGGCGCCGCGCGCGGCCGCGTGGTTGTGACGCTCGACGCGGACTTGCAAAACGACCCGGCGGACATTCCCGCCCTCGTCGCCGAGCTCGAGCGGAGCGGCGCCGCCGCGGTGGCGGGGTACCGGGTGGATCGGCAGGACACGGGGTGGAAGCGGTTGCAGAGCCGCATCGCCAACGGCGTGCGCAATCGGCTGAACCGCGAAACCATCCGCGATACGGGCTGCTCTCTGAAGGCGTTCCGCGCGGAGGCGCTGCGAGCCCTGCCGCTGTTCAACGGGATGCATCGCTTCCTGCCGACGCTCGTACGGATGCACGGCGGGCGGGTCACCGAGGTACCGGTGCGGCACCGGCCGCGTCGCTTCGGCACGACCAAGTACGGAATGTGGAACCGCGTATTCCGCGCGTTCGCCGACGCCCTGGCGGTGCGCTGGATGCAGCGCCGGGCGCTGCGCTACCGCGTGCGAGAGGAGCTGCCCTGATGCACGACGACTGGGTGCGGCAGATCGATCTGGAGCTGGACGGCGAGCTCTCCCTCGCCGAGCGCGCCGGGCTGGCGCGCCACCTCGCCACGTGCCGCCATTGCGCTGAAGCGCGCGTGAGCCACCTCGAGATGCGGGTCGCCTTCGCGCGCTCCGCCGGGGACCCGCACGCGCGCACCGTCCCGCGCCCGCGGATCAGCGGCCGGACGCTCGCGCTGTGGATGGCGCTGAGCCTCGTCGTCGGCGCGGCGGCGGGCTGGCTCGGGCATGTCCGTTGGGGCGGGCCCGGCGGGGCTTCGCTCGAGGCGACGCGTGCGACCTTCGTGGCGCAATAGCCTGGCCGTCGCGGCGCTGGCCGTCGCCGCGCAGCCGCAGGCCCCCAACTACCGGGTGACGTACGCCTTGCGCGCACTGGAGCAAGGCGGTGGCACGACGCGGCTGCTTGCGAGCGCCGTGGTGAGCGGGCCGCCCGAAACGAACCTGCGGCTGTCGCTCAGCGCCCGCGGGGCCGAGCTCGAAGGGTTGCTCGGCACGCTGCCGGAGCCGGACACCGTGAATCTCGCCGGCGTATTCTTCAGCCGGCGCTTGGCCGGGCGGTCGCGCCGCGGCCTGCCGCTGTGGGAAGAGGACACCTACCGGCGGTGGACTCGGGTCGCCTGGGGCGGCACTGCCCGCCTCTATCCGTTCGGGCCGGCCGGCGCGAACCAGCGGCACGCCGTCTGGGTCGAGATCACCGTGAGCCGCGAATTCGCCGCCGGCGAGACCCGCGCGAGCGAGGAGACAACAGTCATCGACAGCGCCATCGTGTTTTCGGCACGGGCGGTCATCCCCCCGCGCCGGGTGACCGTGCGCATGAGCCTGGTACGCGGCGACACGGCGTCGAGCCCCCGCGTGGTGGATCTCGTGCCCGAAACGCCCGGCCGGCGGGTCCGCTTCACGTTGAGCGGCGAGAGCTTCGATTTCGACGTCACGCTCGAGCGGCCCGATCCCCCCCGTACCGGCCGCGACAGCGCGCTCGCCGTCGCCGCGGACGTAGTGTGCCTGCGGCTCGTCGCGCCCGGGTCGGCCCAGGATGCGCGCGTGCGCTGCGGCCGGCTCGACAACGTGGCCCGCCGCGTCGCGCTCACCGGCGGCGACACCCTGGTGGCGACGTTCGCCTGGCCGGCCGTGCGCTGAGCGCGGTATTATCCACCGATGCCCCGCAAGCCCCGGCTCGACCCGGCGATCTTCCACCTCCCCGTGGACAGGATGCGGGAGGGCTATTACTCCGACAAGTACTTCGTCCGCACCCGGGAGCTTCTCCTCAAGGACAAGCACCGTCCCTGCGTCACGATGCAGGTGTTCGGCAAGGCCCACGCGTTTCTCGGCGGCATCGACGAGGCGATCGCAATCCTCAAGCTCTGCAGCACCGCCTGGCCTGAGCTCGATGTGCGGGCCCTGTACGACGGCGACGAGATCGAGCCCTGGGAGACGGTCCTGCTGATCGAGGGTCCCTACGACGCCTTTGCCCACCTCGAGACGCTCTACCTCGGCGTGCTCGCCCGGCGCACCAAGGTGGGGACGAACACGCGCCGCGTGGTCGACGCCGCGCGGCCGAAGCAGGTCATGTTCTTCCCCGCCCGCCACGACCACTGGCTGGTCCAGACCGGCGACGGCTACGCCGCGCACATCGCTGGCGCGATCGGCGTCTCGACCGACGCGCAGGCCTCATGGTGGGGCTCCGAGGGCGTGGGCACGGTGCCGCACGGCCTCATCGCCGCCTACGGAGGCGACACGGTGCTCGCCTC
>JAEHDT010000072.1 GCA_016880225.1 Gemmatimonadota bacterium
CTCGACTCGGTACCGGGGGCCGGGCACTTCATCTATGAGGAGCAGCCCGAGGCGGTCCTCGCCGCGGTGGCGCGAGTCGAGGCCAGCGTGACTGCGAGGCACGCCGCCGGGTCACAATGACGGAATCCACCCGATAGGTTCGCGATGCGCGTCGCGCTGGTTGCCGAAGACTACTATCCCCAGCTCGGGGGCGTCCCCGAGCACGTGCACAACCTCGCGCTCCAGCTCAATCGCTGGGGTCACCCCACGACCGTCGTCACCTCGCACATGGGTCCGTACGCCGACGCCGAATTCGTACAGCGCGTCGGGACGAGCCGGGTGATCTATGCGAACGGCGGCGTGTCGCGCGTCACGACCGGGTGGCGGCTGGTGCGCCGGCTCGCGGCGCTGTTCCGGGCCGGGCGCTACGACATCGTGCACGTGCACGGCGGGCTCGCTCCGACCCTGGGCCTCGCGGCGCCGTTCGCCGCGTGGCAAGCCGGGATCCCGGTGGTGGCCACGTTCCATTCGTGGTTCGCGCGCTCGATCGGCTGTCGCGTGTTCCGGCGCCCGCTCCAGCGGATCCTCGACCGGCACGCTGCCACGATCGCGGTGAGCGAGCCGGTCGTGGAGGCGAACTCGCGCTACTTCGACGCCGTGTGGGACATCATCCCGAACGGGGTGGACACAAGCTTCTTCCGGCCCAACGGCCGCCTGCCGACGGACGCCCTCACGGATCACCCCCGGCTGCTCTTCCTGGGCCGCATCGAGCCGCGCAACGGGCTCGGCACCCTGCTCGACGCGATGCCGCGCATCCTGGCGCGCTATCCCAAGGCCGTGCTGACCGTGGCGGGAGACGGACCGTGGCGCCACTACTACGAGCGCCGCGCCCGCCCGCTCGGCACGAGCGTGCGGTTCGCGGGCCAGGTGTTCGCGGACCGTCCGGCGTACTACGGCTCGGCCGACCTCTATCTCTGCCCCACGACCATCGCCTCGTTCGGCGTGACGCTGCTCGAGGCGATGGCGTGCGGCACGCCGATGATCGTCTCGGACAACGCCGGCTTCCGGTCGGTGATCGACGGCGGCGCGGAGGCCGAGCTGGTCCCGAAGGACGATCCTGTGATGTGGGCGGACACGACGCTCGCGCTCCTGGCCGATCCGGAGCGGCGCGCCGCGATGGGGCAGGCCGGCCGCGCCAAGGCGGCGGGCTTCGCCTGGCCGAATGTCGCGCGGGCCGAGCTCGCCGTCTACGAGCGTGTGCTGGAGGGGAACACCAGGGCGGCCGCGAGGCCCGCGACCGAGCCGCGGTACGTACGCGAGCCCATGAAGACGTCGGTGATCGCTTCGACCAGCCGCTGACCCACGCGCCGGAACACCCACGTCCGGACGCGCGGGTGGTCGTACAGCAGGCGCGCGAGCGCGCGTGCCACGCGCAGCTCGGCGAGCAACGGGCGCAGGGCCGCGTGGTACCGGGCGCGGACGCGCTCTGGGTCGAGCCCGGCCGCCTCGGCGGCGATGATCGCCTCGGCGGCGAGCACGCCGCTTTGCGCCGCCAGACTGATCCCCTCCGCCGTCACCGGGTCCGCCAGCCCCGCCGCGTCGCCGACGAGCAGCACCCGCTCACGCGCGAGCGGCCCGCGGCGCGGCCGGATGGGAATCACGTAGCCGTGGCGCTCGAGCGAGCGCGGCTCGAGCCCGATCACCCGCATGTACTCGGCGAGCGAGCGGTGCAGGTCGACCGCGCCGCGGCGCGTCGTCAGCACGCCGACCGAGAGGTGCGCGTCTTTCGGGAACACCCAGCCGTACCCGTAGGGAACGACCCCCACGTCGAACCGCGCCACGCGCGTGAACTGCTCGAAGGTCGCGTCGTCCGCCTTCACTTCGTATTCGAGCGCGGGGATCAGGCGGCGCCCGTCGCCCCACCCCGCTAGCCGCGCGACGCTGCCGGTCGCGCCGTCGGCCGCGATGAGGAAGCGCGCGGCGATGGGGCCGCCGTCCGTCTCGAGCCGGACGTGGTCGGGCTCGTGGGTCACGCCCGTCGCGCGGCAGGGCGCGCGCAGCTCGGCGCCCGCGGCCGCGGCGGCCATCGCCAGGGCGTGGTCCAGCCGGTCGCGCATCGTCATCGCCACGATGGGCGGTTCGGGGGGCTCGCGTTCGGCGCGATAATGCTGGTCCGCGTCGAGCAGGTGGAGCTCGGCCCGGGAGCAGCTCCGCTCGATCAGCGGGTCCACGCCGGGCGGCAAGAGAGCGCGCGCGCGGGCGACGAGGCCGCCGCCGCACGTCTTGTAGCGGGGGAGGGTCTCCTTTTCGACCAGCGCCACCCTCAGGCCGCGGCGCGCGAGGGTGAGCGCGGCGGTCGCTCCGGCGGGGCCGGTCCCGACGACGGCGACGTCGAACATGACGAGGAGTAAGGTATGGCCGGCTTCCTCGTTGGCGCCAAGCCATTTCCGGCCTCCTTGCGGACCTCCGGAATCGCGCGCAACGTAGCGGGCATTGTTCCGTGCGGCACAGCCGCTACCACTGTGCACCAGTCGGGAGGAACCGTGGTACAGCGCATCTCGCTTGTCTCGCTCGCGCTCAGTCTCGCCGTCGGCGTCGGCGCCGCCGCGGGCCAGCAGCGCCCCATTACCGGGAAAGTCGTCAGCGCCGCCACAACGGAGCCGATCGCGGGGGCGACGGTGTCGGTGGTCGGCACGCCGATCGCCGCCATCACGAACGACCGCGGGGAGTTCTCGCTGTCGGCGCCCGAGGGCCCGGCCACAATCTTGGTCCGCAGCGTGGGCTATCGCAGCGCACGGGTGTCCGTCGCAGGCGACGCCACAACCGCGACGGTGAGCCTCGAGCAAGACGTATTCAACCTCGAGGCGGTGGTGATCACCGGCCAGGCCACGGCGGTGCAGCAACGCAACCTGGCGAATGCCGTGACGACCGTGAGCGCCGAGGAGCTGAACCGGGCACCGGCGCAGACGCTCGAGAGTGCGCTGCAAGGTAAGGTCCCCGGTGCGCTGGTGCAGCTGAACTCGGGAGCCCCCGGCGGCGGAGGTCAGATCACCTTCCGCGGAGTCACCACGATCAACGCGGGCGTGGATCCGGTGATCGTCGTGGACGGCCTGGTCATCGCGAACGACGCGATCGCGAGCAACATGAACGCGATTACCGCGGCGGCGGCGGGCGGTAACTCTTCGACTCAGGACAATGCGGTGAACCGCATCGCCGACCTGAATCCCAACGACATCCAGAGCACGCAGTTCCTGAAGGGTGCCTCCGCCGCCGCGATTTACGGCGCGCAGGCCGCGAACGGCGTGATCATCATCACGACGCGGCGCGGCCACCCCGGTGCGCCCCGCTTCACCGCGACGCAGCGCTTCGGCACGTTCTCCCTCGCGAACAAGATGGGCTTGCGCAAGTTCGCCGACACGACCGAAGCGTTCGGTGTCTGGGCCCCTCAGGTCCCCCGGGACACGGCGACGCGCACCCTGATCCGAGGCTACTGCAACTTGACCGGCGGCAAGTGCCCCTTCTTCGACAACGAGCAGAATTTGTACGGGGAGCATCAACTGGCGGCGGAGACGGACCTCAGCGTGACCGGCGGGAACGACCAGACGACCTACTACCTGTCGGGCCTCGTGAAGAAGGACGGGGGAATCGCGCCGAGAACCGGCTATCAGAAGCAATCAATCCGCGCGAACCTGGATCAGGTCCTCGGGACCCGGTTCAAGGTGAGCGTCAACCTCAACGCGATTCACGACATCTCGAACCGCGGGATCTCGAACAACGACAATACGGGGACGAGCACTTACCTCGTCTATCCCACCACGCCGAGTTTCGTCGATCTGCGGCCGTCGAACGGCGTGTACCCGCTCAACCCGTTCGCGCCCTCGAACCCGCTGCAGACGTTCGCGGAGCTCAAGAACGCGGAAGACGTGTGGCGCATCCTGGGCACGTCCACCGCGAAGATGGACGCGGTGACGACGCCCACGCAGCACCTTGTGTTCAGCCTCACCGGCGGCCTCGACTTCTTCAGCCAGCGGAACGACGTCCTGTCGCCGGCGAACCTGCAGTACGAGCCGTTCGACGGGCAACCCGGCACCGTCGTGCTGGGGAAGGCGACCGATCTGCGGCTCAACCTCGTTGGGAGCGTGGTGCACACCTACACGCCGGCCTCGAACGCATTTCAAGCGACCACCTCGGCGGGCTTCCAATACGAGAACCGTGATCTCAACCTCACCAACTTGGTGGGGCGCACCATTGCGCTCGGTCTGCAAGACGTCAGCCAAGCCACCAGCCTCACGTCGTCCCAGTCACTGCAACCGGTGAAGAACGTGGGGATCTACGGTCAGGAAGAGGTGTTGCTGGTGAACCAGCGCTTGCTGTTGACGGCCGGGATCCGCGCCGACCGCTCGAGCGTGAACGGCGATCCACGGAAGTATTACTTCTTCCCGAAAGCGGCCGCCTCGTACCGGTTCGTGCAACCGATGGGCGGTATCGATGAGTTCAAGTTGCGCGCCGCCTGGGGCCAGACCGGCAACCCGCCGCTGTTCGGTGCCCGCTACGTGGTCGACAGCACCCAGGTGGTCGGGGGCCAGTTCGGACAGTTCCCGGCTTTGCAGCTCGGCGATCCGAACATCAAGCCCGAGCGCAACACGGAGATTGAAGGCGGTTTCGACGCGACGTTCGGTAAGGAGTTCGCGACACTGGGCGTGACGTACTACCGAAAGACCGTGACCGACCTGCTGCTCGTGCAGTCCCTCGCGCCGTCCACGGGCTATGCCACCCGCGTGTTCAACGCCCCCGGAGCGCAGCTGAGCAACTGGGGCGTCGAAGTTGCGGCCGCCGTGTCGCCGGTGAGGACGGCCGACGTGAACTGGATCATTCGAGGGACCTTCGACCTGAACCGCAGCAACATCGACAGCTTGCCCGTGCCGGCCTTCAACACCGGCGGATTCGGCACCTCGCTCGGCGCCTACCGCATCGAGCAGGGGAAGTCGGCCACGCAGATCGTCGGCTCCGAGGGCCATGTCGGCGACGCCAACCCGGACTTCCGGGCGGGGTTGTCGAGTGACTTGACCTTCAAGCGGTTCAGCCTCGGCTTCACGTGGGAGTGGAAGCACGGTGGCGACATCATCAACCTGACGCAGCTGTTGTTCGACGCGTTCGGGAACTCCGTCGACCAGGTCTCCGCCGGGGACACGCGGATCAGCACGTGGGCTGGCGGCTGCGGCGGAACGGGGTGCACCAAGGTGTACGTGCAGGACGGCTCGTACCTGAAGCTGCGTGAGCTGAGTGTCGGCTACGACCTGCCGCCGAGCGTCCCGCAGCACTTCGGCATGCGGACCGCGCGCATTTCCTTCAGTGGCCGCAACCTGCTGCGGTTCACGCCGTACAAGGGGCTTGACCCCGAGGTGTCGAACTTCGGCAACCAGGCGATCGCGCGGAACATCGACGTGGCGCCGTTCCCGCCGAGTCGCAGCTTCTTCTTCTCGATCGACGTGGGGTTCTGACCATGCGCACCCATAACACCCGGGCACTCGTCGCCCTGACTGTGGCCGGCGCCCTTGCGGCCTGCAACTTCGAAATCACGAGCCCCAACAGCCCGCCGTCCATCGGCCCGAATGCGACGCGTGCGCAAGTGGACGCGGCGGCGATCGGCCTCCTCGCGGCGCTGCGCGTCGACCAGAACAACTGGGTGCTCAAGGCCGCCGTCATGGGACGCGAGGGATACCGGCTCGATACCGCCGATCCTCGGTTCACCACCGAGCTGTTGGCGGGCCCGCTGGACGCGAGCAATAACGCGTTCGGGGGGGGCCAGTGGCAACCCGAGTACCGCACCATCGCGGCCGGCTACGCCATCCTCAACGTGATCGGTTCAGCCCAAATCACCGACCCTGAGAAGAACGCCGTGCGCGGTTACGTGCAGACGCTTCAAGCGTTGTCGCTCCTGACAGTCTTGGACGCGCACACCCAGGATTCGATCCCGATCGACGTGAACCGGGCGATCGATCAGCCGCTCGCACCGTTCGTTTCGAACGACTCGGCCTACAAGGCCGTGATCGCCATTCTCGACTCGGCGAGGACCAACCTCCAGAACGGCGGCTCGGACTTCCCGTTCGATCCTGGCCCAGGGTTCGTAGGGTTCAACACACCCTCGGCCTTTCTGAAGTTCAACCGAGCGCTCACCGCCCGGGTACGGGCGTACCAGGCGAGCCTCGGCGCGCTGCCCGCCCTTGTCCAGACCTCGTACGGGTCGGCGGGCTGGACGGCTTGCGCGGCCTGCTGGGACTCGGTCCTGACGTCGCTCTCCCAGTCGTTCATGAGCACGGGGGCATCGCTTGACCTCGGCGTGTACCACGAGTTCAGCACGAGCAACCAGGACGTGCCCAACGCTCTGTCGCAGGACCCGGCTTCCGCCATCAACCTGGCTCACCCCTCCGTCACCGACAGCGCCGAGCTGCAGACGGGCGGCGCGGCTGTGGACAAGCGTGTTCTCGCCAAGGTGACCGCGCGGACCGCGTTCTCACTTGCGTGCTTGTCATCGGATCTCTCGTGGACTCGGTACCCGACCCCGAATTCGCCGATGCCGATGATCCGGAACGAGGAGCTGATCTTGCTCGACGCGGAGGCCAACTGGTTCGGCGCCACGGGCAACAAAGCGCAGGCCGTGAGCGACTTGAACTTCATTCGACAGACGTCGGGCGGCCTCAACCCGACCACCGTTACCACCGGGAGTAGCGACGTGGCGTTCGTCAACGAGCTGTTGAAACAGCGCTTCTACTCGCTGCTTTATGAGGGTGGCCACCGCTGGATCGATATGCGACGCTTCGGCCGGTTGGGTGACGTCATCATCGATCGGCCGGCGGGGTGCGCGTCTCCCTCCATTCCGCCGGACACGGTGTTCTCTCATCTGCCCATCAACAGCTTCGAAGTGCAGGCGCGGCAGTAGCCGCACCCGCTCCCACCGTCCGACCGCCGGGCGCGCCCCTCGCGCCCGGCGGTTTTTCATGCGTCCAGCGCTCAGCCCGCCCGCGCCAGCTCGTACAGATACTCGACGTGCGAGCGCACCGCGCCGTCCATTCCCCGCACGGCGGGATTGCGCGACTCGATGACGTAGTACTCGTCGGGCGCGTGCGCCCCGCTACCGTGGCCCAGGCCGAAATGGCCGGCGGGGAGCCGCAGCGGGTCGCCCGTGAACACGTAGCCCGGCCACGACCCGGCGATGCGCGGCAGCAGCACCGGATCGATTCCGGCGCGCCGGTACACCGCGACTTGCGCCTGCACCAGCGCCGCGTTGGCCGGCGTGCTCGTGGGATCGTACCCGCCGGTCATGTTCACCTCGATGTCGCCAAAGCCCCGCTTGGCGAGGTGCGCCTTGAGCGCCGCCAGCGCGTCGGCGGCGGTCATGTCGGGAACGAGCCGCAGGTCGAGCTTCGCCACCGCCCGGTGCGGCAGTATCGTCTTGCCCCCCGGCCCGGTGTAGCCACCCACCAGCCCCTCGATGTTGACGGTGGGCAACGACACCAGGCGCTCCAGCGCCTCGGCCCAGCTCACATCGTGCACCCAGCGGTCTACGCCGAGCTCCTGCTTGGCGACGGCCTGATCCAGGCGGCGGGCCGCTTCGGCGACCATCGCCTTCTCGCTCGCCGACAGCGGCCGGGCCTTGTCGGCGTAGCCGTCGATCGCCGGATCGTTGCCGTCCGGAGAGACCAGCGTCGCGAGGGCCTCGACCAGGTGCCACGCCGGGCTGTCCACCCGCGCCTTGTTGCTCGAGTGAATGTCCTTGCGGGGCCCGCGACCCCAGCGCTCCCCGCTCGACACCAGCTCAGACTCGATCACGCCTTTTGCACCGAGGAACATGGTCACCCGGCCGTCCGACCCCTGCGACGCCGACGGCATGAAGATCCCCCTGGTGCGCTGCAACGCGGCTTGCACCTCCGGCCGGTGCACGATCTGGGGGAAGTGGGGCGAGCCGATCTCCTCCTCGCCTTCCGCCACCAGGACGAAGTTGAGCGGCGGCTTCTTGCCGGCGCCGCGGATGGCGTGGAGCGCCGCGAGCAGCGTGGCTTCGGGACCCTTCTGGTTCACCGCGCCCCGACCCACCAGCACCTTGCCCAGCCCGGGACGATCGACCAGCGCGGCATCCCAGGGCGGCGACGACCACTCGGCGGGATCGGCCTGCTTCACGTCGTACATGAAGTAGAGGCCGAGCGTACGGGGCGCGCCCGCGTCGAGCGTGGCGAAGATTCCCGGCTGGCCGTCGGTCGGGATCTTCGAGACCTGGCCGAATCCGGCGTCGCGCAACAGGCGCATGGTGAGCTCGCAGCCTTCGTCCACGCCACGGTTCTCGGCGGCGATCGACGGCTGCCGGATCCATTCCTGCAGGCGCGCCACGGCCTCGTCGTGACGTTGCTCGATCTGCGCGAAGATCGGGCCGAGGTCGGGCTGCTGCGGATATAGGGCGTCGGGCAGGGCGAGCGCGGCGGTGGCGGCGGCGCTGTGCTGCAAGAAGCGGCGGCGGTCCAGGCTCATACGCGAGCTCCTCGAATGGCGGTGTCGGGCGCGTCCAGAACGGAGCGTGGTATTATGCGCGCGCTTGCATGTTCTGTCACATCCCGCAACCCGGGGGCCCTTCTTGCGGGGCGGCGAAACCGGCGGCAGCATATGGGATGCTGCGTGCGGCCCCTGTCGTGAAACTCCGTGCGGACTCCCCGGGAGGCATCGTGGTAAAGCGCATTCCGCTCCTCGTGCCGGCGCTGCTGTTGCTCGCCGGCGTGACCCGCGCGTTCTCGCAAGAGCGCCAGATCACCGGCCGCGTCACCTCGGCGGCGACCGCCGAGCCCGTCGCGGGCGTGAACGTCTCCGTGACCGGCACCGCGTTCGTGGCCGTGACCAACGCCGACGGTCGCTACGCCATCGCCGCGCCCGCCAGCGCGGTGACGCTGGTCTTCCGGCGGATCGCGTTCAAGCGGCGCGAGCTGGCGGTGCCGGCCGATCAGAACGCCGCCGACGTGACGCTCGACCCCGACGTGTTCAATCTCGAGGCCGTCGTCGTCACGGGCCAGGCGACGGGCGTCGAGCGGCGCAACGCCGCGATCGCGACCACCGTGGTGACGGGCAGCGAGGTGACGAACGTCCCCGCGCCGGCGCTGGACCGCGCCCTCCAGGGGAGGGTCCCGGGCGCCTACATCCAGCAGAACTCCGGCGCGCCGGGCGGCGGGACCCAGATCCAAATTCGCGGCTCGAACACCGTGATCGGCTCCGCCGATCCGCTGTTCGTCGTGGACGGCGTGATCGTGAGCGATGCCTCGATCTCGTCGGGGCTGTTCACCGTGACGGCGAGCGGCAATCCGCAATCCACCCGCAACGACGGCGAGAAGCAGGACGACCCGGTCAACCGCCTCACGGACTTGAATCCCAATGACGTCGCGTCGATCGAGATCCTGCGCGGCGCCGCGGCCTCCTCGATCTACGGCTCCAAGGGCGTGAACGGCGTCGTGATCATCACGACGAACCGCGGCAAGGCGGGGAAGGCACGCGCCAACATCGTGCAGCGGCTGGGCTTCTCCGAGCTGCAGCGGGGCTTCGCCACGCGCGTGTTCGACACCACGAGCGCCAAGGCGCTGTATGCGAGCTCGGGCGACCCCGTCGCCGACGCGGCGGCACGCGCGCTCATCATGTCGTACCTCGTCAACGGGACGCTGCCCACCTACGACCACTTGCAGGAGGTGGCGGGCGAAAAGCCCCTCAATTACGAGACCCAGCTGGATGTGTCCGGAGGCTCGGGTGAGACCCGCTACTTCCTGTCGGGCAATGTGAAGGGCGACGGCGGGATCATCGCCAACACCGGTGGGCAACGCCAGACCTTACGCGCCAACATCGATCAATCGTTCTCGGATCGGTTCAGCGTGGCGTTCAGCTCGGCGTTCAACCGCACCACGACGCAGCGCGGCTTTACGAACAACGACAACAACGGCGCCAGCACCACCTATGCGCTCGCATACATCCCGGGGTTCATCCCGATCGAGCCCGTGAACGGGGCGTACCCCAAGCCGGGCATCACCTACCTGAGCTCCAACCCACTGCAGAACATCGCGCTCGGGAAGAACGACGAGACGGCGATACGGTTCACGGGCGGCCTCACGGCGACGTTCCAGGCCGTCTCCAACGCCAACCACAACCTCAAGCTCGTCGGCGCAGGGGGGATCGACTTCTTCAACCAGAAGAACGAAGTGTTCGCCCCGCCGGAGCTGTTTTTCCAGGCGAACCAGACCAACCCCGGCGTGTCCACCCTGGGTAACGCCGACAGCCGGTTCACCAACTGGAACGCGAACGCGATCCACACCTACACGCCCTCGAGCGGCAGCTTCAAGATGACGACGTCCGCGGGCGTGCAATGGGAGGATCGGCAGCTCGGCCGGTCGCGGATCACGGCGCAGGGGCTGCTCCCGGGCCAGCAGAACGTGAATCAGGGCTCGGTGCTCCAGTCCTTCGAGGAGCTCACGCACGAGCGGACCGTCGGTCTCTATGGCCAGGAGGAATGGCTCGGCTTGAGTGAGCGACTGATGCTGTCCGCCGGCGTCCGCGCCGAGCGCTCCAGCGCTAACGGCGACTTCAAGAAGTTCTACTTCTTCCCCAAGGCGGCGGGCTCGTACCGCTTCCCAAGCGCGCTCGGAGAGGGGAGCGACTTGAAGCTGCGGGTGGCCTACGGCGAGACCGGAAACCAGCCGCTGTTCGGCCAGAAGTTCACTACGCTCCAGGGCGGCCAGGTGATCGGCGGGCACGTGGGCACCGTCGTCGGCAACGTAGCCGGCGACCCCGCCATTCAGCCCGAGCGGACCCGCGAGATCGAGGCAGGGGTGGACGCGAACGTGTTTAGCGGCCGGGCCACCGTGGAGGTCACGCTGTTCCAGCGGCGTACCAGTGACCTGCTCGTGCCCGTGACGCCGGCCCCGTCCACCGGATTCGGTCTGCAGTTCCTGAACGGCGGCAAAATCAAGAACGAGGGCATCGAGGTCGCCGCGGGGATCACGCCGATCCAGCGCGAGCACTTCAACTGGCTGTTCCGGACCACGTTCACGAGCATCAAGAACCGGGTGCTCGAGCTGAACCTGCCGGGCGGCGCGCAGGGGTTCCGGCCCGCCAACGCCGGTTACGGCCTCTCCTACGGCGAATTCTTCGTGCAGGTCGGCCGCCCGATCACGCAGATCATCGGGGTGGACGACGTCGGCAACGTCATCTCACTCGGCCAGGCGAATCCGAAGTTCCGCTGGGCGTTCTCGAACCAGTTCACCTACCACAGAGCGTCGCTGTCGTTCCTGTGGGACTGGCAGTACGGCGGCGTGGCCCAGAACCAGACGCTGTCGCTGTACGACTGCAACGGTCTGGCACCGGATTTCTCGAGTCCGAGGGGACAGGCGGGCTACGATGCCTGCAACAATACCGGCGATGCCCGTCCGTTCGTGGAGTCCACGTCGTTCCTGAAGCTGCGCAACGCGAGCCTCTCGCTCGACCTGCCCGACAAGGTGGCAGCCTGGTTCGGAGCGAGGTCGGCGCGCGTGGCCGTCGAGGGCGTGAACCTGATCACCATCACCGACTATACCGGCTACGATCCGGAGGTGTCCAACTATGGGTCGCAGGCCATCACGCGCAACATCGACCTCGGCCCGTATCCGCCGTCGCGGTCGTTCTTCTTCACCATCCAGGCGGGGTTCTGACCATGCGCACGAGACGCGTCGCGATCGCGGCCGGCCTCCTCGTCCTGGCGGCCTGCAACTTCGACATCCTCAACACCAACCAGCCGACGTTCGGGGACCTGCTGAGCAACCCGACGCGGGACAAACTCACGGCGGCGGCGACGGGCGTGCTGTCCAGCTCTCGCGCCGGCATCACGAATTTGATCTGGCGGCTGGGATCGATGGGACGGGAAGGCATCAACCTGTCGGGTAACAACCAGCCCGACTATGCGGAGCCGTACTTCGGTCCGGTGCAGGCGGGTGGCTCGTTCGGCAGCACGCTCTGGCTCGACAATTATCAGACGATCCGTACCGCCAACATCTACCTCCAGGCGCTCGCGAACAACGCCTCGTTGTCGGGCGTCGATCTCCTGAGCCCCGAGGAGCGCGCCGCGTCGCGCGGCATGGCGAATACCTTCAAGGCGCTGGCGTTTCTGTATGTCATCGAGGCC
>JAEHDT010000073.1 GCA_016880225.1 Gemmatimonadota bacterium
GCGGTGTGCGCCGCGTCACAGGTTAACGACGGGCGCAGGCCCATCGTCTAATCCGCGTTCCTGCAACCGCGCCCTGCACTCGCACTTCTCGGGAGGATCGCTCGTATGCGCCGGATCACAGGGATCGCGCTCGTCGGACTGCTTGCCGCGTGCAGCACTATGGAGTCGCCGACATCGGGTCTGAGCCAGCTCGAGGCCACCGCGCTGGCGGAGGAGGTGACGACCGACGCCGCCGCACTCGTCGAGGGCTCCATGTTCTCGAGCTCGGGCGGCGTGCCGCTCGGCATCGGCCCGATGGCCGCGGCGCCGGTGATGCCGGTGGCGTCGGCCAGCTGTTCGCCCGCCAAGAGTCCCGCGTCCCCGACGAATTCGGACACCGATCCGGTGCCCGATTCAGTGCGCTTCGACTTCGCGGGCTGCACGTACTCCAACCCGCCCTACACTGCGACCCTGAGCGGAACGATCGACTTCATCGATCCCACGCCGGCGGACTCCGATTTCGCGCTCAAGACGGTGTTTACCGACTTCCGCCGCAGCCTCACGAACACCTTGACGAACCGGACGCGTTCGGCCGTGGAGAACGGCACGCGGACCGTCACGGGGAGCCCCTCCCAGCTGCAGCGGACGGAGACGGACTTCCGTACCGACTACACCTTCGCGAGCGGTGCCATGGCGTCGCACGTCCGCACATGGTCGGCGACGTTCACGGCCGATGTGGACGGGTCGATCAGGCCCGACTCGCTGCCGAGCGGCGATTGGAACCTGACGGGGACGTCTACCTGGACGTCCGGCGCCCGCAGCTACTCGCTGTCGGTGACCACCAACCCGCAGCTCCACTTCAACGCGGAGTGCACGGTGGAGCCACGCCTCGACGCGGGCACCCTCGTCGCCGTCGTGATGAAGAACGGCGTCTCGACGGGGGTGACGATTCAGTTCGGGGCCTGCGGCCAGTATACGGTTACCCGCTCCTAGGACTCGCCCTGGGGCGCCGCGCGAGGCCCCATCCGGCTGCCGGATCGGGCCTCAGCGCTTATAATGGGGCCTCTGATCCACGCACACGTGGTGCTGAACCCGGCCGCCGGGCGCGGCGCGGCCGCGCGCGCGTTCGACCCGATCGTGCGCGAGTTTCACCGCCAGGGGTGGGCCGTGCACGTGGAGCGAACCGAGGGCCCCGGGCACGCCGTGGAGCTGGCGGCGCGCGCGGCCGCAGCCGGCGTGGCGCGCGTCGTGGCCGTGGGCGGCGACGGCACCGTCCACGAGGTGGCGAACGGCCTGCTCCGCCAGGGTGGCGACGTCGCCCTCGGCGTCGTGCCGATCGGCAGCGGCAACGACTTCGCCAAGCTGGTGGGCGTGTTTCGCCACAGCCCGGCCCGCGCGGTGCGCCGGCTCGTGACGGCCCGCACGGTGGCGTTCGATGCCGGCCGGGCGGGCGGCGAGTATTTCGTGAACAGCATGGGGTTCGGCTTCGGGCCTGCGGTCGTGCGGGTGCGGAACGGCATGCCGGGGCTGTCGGGGTTCGCCTCGTACTTCATCCCGGTGATCCGCGCGTTCGCGGGCTTCCGTGCGCCGCGGCTCGAGGTGCGGGCGCCGGGATTCTCGGAGACGGGGTACATGATGATGGTGGAAGTCTGCAACGGTACGACGTCCGGGGGGAGCTACCGCTTCGCACCCGATGCGCTCCCGTGGGACGGCCGTCTGGACGTGTGCGTGGTGCGGCGGGTCTCGCTCCCACGCTTTCTCTTGGCCGTGCCGCGCGTCATGCGCGGCACGCACGGGACGATGCGGGAGGTCGCCCTGTTCCAGGCTCGGGAGGTCACGATTCGCTCGCTCGATGGCCCGCTTCTTCTGCACCTGGACGGCGAGCTGCGGGAACCGGAGACGCCCGCGTGCACCGTGCGCGTGGAGCCAGCGCTCCTCAAGGTTATGGTGGCGCGGTGAGGCGCGCGGACGGGCGGACGGGCGGACGGGCGGTCGGATGGGGCGCGGTCTTCGCCGCCCTTTTGTCCGCCGGTCCGACCGTCCTCCTCTCCGCCCAGGTCCCGGACACCACGCAGACGCCGATCGTCACCACGGGTGCGCTCGTCGTGCCTACCGACACCACACACCGGGTCCGCCCGATGGGCGCGTTCCTGCGCTCGCTGCTCGTGCCGGGATGGGGCCAGGCGGCCACGGGCCGGCGCGTGACCGGCGCCCTGTTCGCTTCGTGGGAAGGGATCACCGCGATGATGA
>JAEHDT010000074.1 GCA_016880225.1 Gemmatimonadota bacterium
CGGTTTCCCGATCGAGCCCGGCGACAGCGCCGGGAGCGTGCCCGTAGCGCCGCGGCGGTAACGGGCGCGTTGCCGCTGGGGAAGCACGAAGTCCTGCGCGAGCTGCATCTGCACCAACTGAGGCGCGAGGTGGAGCATCAACGACGTATCGAGCTCGCCGCCGTGCATCGGGCCCGCGGGGTCGTCCAGATGTCCGGTGAAGTCGAGCGAGAAGACATCGGCCGTGAACACGCGTGCCCGTTGCGTGCGCAGCGTCGACAACGCCTCCTGGTGCGGATCGTGCCCGTGAGCCGTCAGAATAATGAAGGTGCCGACGCCCGACTGCTCCCACGATCCGAGCAGGTCGTTCATCCAGCGGTGCAGGGTCTTGCGGCGCACGGTGGCGTTGCCGGGGTAGTGACGTTTCGTCGCCGTGTTGACGCCGTACTCGACCGTCGGTGCGCGCACGATCCCGAACGCGGCGGAGAGGTCGTCCGCGAGCCGTTCGACGATGATCGCGTCGCAACCCAGTGGCAGGTGGGGCCCGTGTTGTTCGCAGGTGCCCACGGGTACCAGAAGACGAGAGTCGCGCGCCAGGGCGGCGCGCACGGCCTCGGGGGTCAAGACCTTTAAGTGCAGCGGTTGCGGGGGAGTCATGTCGTCGTGATTGCCGGGGTGCTCGCCGCCCTCGCCGCGGCCGAATGGCTGCGCGGCGGGGGCAACGCCGCCGCCTGGGCCTGGGTCGCCGCCGTGGCAGGGCTCGCGGCCGTCGCCCTCGCCACCCGCCGTCCGTACCGCCCGCTCGTCGTGGCGGCCGCGCTGTCGAGCCTCGCGCTCGGCGTGGTCCTCGTGAAGGGCGCGGTGGTCGTGGGACGGATCCAGTGCTGCTGGCCGGCGTTCCGCGAGGCGCGCGTCACCTCCGCCTCTCGCGCGCTCCAGTCCACCCTCGCTACCGCGATGTTGCAAGCGCGCCGCCTCGCGGAGCGTGGGGCGACCGCGGCGTTGTTGCCGCGGGAGGCCGCTTTCGCGGAACTGGCGCGGGCCACCGCTTCAGGGCCCATCGGCATCGAGCGCGGCGTCGTCATCATCGAGCCGAATGGCACGTTGTTCGCCTGGGCGGGACGCCACCGCGAGGTGCCCGCACCCGACAGCGCCCCCGAGCTGCGAGCCGTCATCACACCATTCTACGCGGTGCTCGAGGCCCGGCGCCAGACGCCCATCGGCGTCGCGGTGGGCACGGTGCTGCTCAGCGCGGCGCCAGCGATGCCCGATCAGGATCAGACCGTGGGTGCGGCCTTCGAGCGCGCGCACGGCGTCGGGCTGCAGTTCTTCAGTCCGGGCTTCGGACCCCGGGATGAGCGCGTCTTCGATATCTGTCCCGCGGGGTGCGAGCACGGCGACACGCTGCTCTCGGTTCTCACGATCTCGCCAGCACAGGGTGACGCGAAGCTCACCGCGTTGGCGGGGACGTCGAGCAGCGCGGGCCTCGTCCTCGCGCTCACGCTCGTGCTGCTGCTGGCTGCCGCCGCCCCAGGTGCCGGTCGCTGGGGTGTCTTGCTCGCCGGGGCGTGGGCTCTGCTGCGAGCCTCACCAATCGTTGGTATCTCGGGTATCTCGCCGAGCATCGACCTCCCGGGCCTCTTCTCGCCTGCCACGTTCTATCGTCCTGTCGTGGGAGTGACGGGCGCATCGGCGGGCACGCTGATGGTACTGGGAATCCTCGTCCTGGTCGCCGCCAGCGTGCTGTGGCGCCGTGGTCTGCAGCGCCGCGCCTGGATGTGGAGCGCCGCGTTCTTCCTCGTTCTCGCGGCGCCGTACCTGGTGCGCTACTTCGGGCGCGGCATCGCGCCGCCCGCCGGCGGTGTCAGCATGGGGTTGTGGTTGTCGTGGCAAGGCGCCCTTGCCGTGACCGCCATGGCGCTGATCCTCCTCGCCGCGGCCTT
Source organism: Gemmatimonadota bacterium (assembly GCA_016880225.1). Lineage (GTDB taxonomy): Bacteria > Gemmatimonadota > Gemmatimonadetes > Gemmatimonadales > GWC2-71-9 > AG41. The sequence goes on from JAEHDT010000074.1 coordinate 1,923, forward strand.
GGTGCGCGGATCGACGGAGCCATCGCACGTCCCCTGGTCCCTTCCCGCGGCGTGCGCGTGGGCGGGCGTGGCGGCAGTGAGCGGCCTGTGGCTCTGGAGTCCGTACGGCGCGTGGCCGGAGTGGTACACGTTCCTCTGGTTGCCGGCGCTCGGCGGCGTGATTCTCCCGGCTCCGCGCCGCTGGGCGCTGCCCGGGATTGCGGTCGTCGCCGGCACCGCGGCGGCGCTCATCACGTGGGGCGCCGCAGTCGAGGGACGCTTGCAGCTCGCCGAGCGCGACGCGCAGCGGCTGGGGCGCGAAGGCGATGCGCTCTCCGTCGCCTTGCTCGAGCGGCTCGGCCAACAGATCTCGGCGCGAGCGCAGCCGCACACGGCGGGCGATCTCTACGCGTTGTGGGTTGGCTCGCCGCTCGTCGCGGAGGACTACCCGGCGGTGCTCCAACTGTGGGACGCGGGTGGTCGATCGATCGCCGAGTTGCCGCTGGCGACGCTCGATCTCCCGCAGGCCGTGCCGGCCGCGTTCGCCGCGTCGCGCTCCACCGCCGGCGGGGAAGGGGGGCCGCGAATCGAGCCCGTCGAGTGGGTGCCGGGCGTTCATTATGTCTTGGTCGTTCCGTTCGCCGGCGGCGATGTCCTGACGGTCGTCGTGGGACCACGGACGCGGCTTCTGCCACCCGATCGCACCGCGCGCTTCCTGCGCGGCGACCCCGGCGTCGAACCGCCTTACACCATCACCCGCTCCCTGCCGGATCCGAGCTCAGCAAACTCCGCCGGCGCGCGGCTCACCTGGCGCCGCATCGGCTGGGCGGCGCGGGGCGAGCGCCGGGTCGATCTCCCCGAGGGCGCGCGGCACGTGCACGTGCGCGTCGATCTGCGCGGTCCGTGGGCGTTGCTGGTGCGTGGGTCCTTGGTGGTGTTGCTCGACGTTGCGTTGCTCACCGGTGTGTGGGTGTTCGCGCTCGTCGTGGCAGAAGGCTGGCGGCCGCGCGTGCCGGCGGTCCTCGCGGCCTTACGCA
>JAEHDT010000075.1 GCA_016880225.1 Gemmatimonadota bacterium
GAGTCAGTAGGATCCCAGCACCCGCAGCTCGCGGGCGAAGCCGCGCAGCTCCGCCAGCGCCGCTGCCACAGAACCCCGCGGATCGCCCAGCACGTCCAGGTAGAACGCGTACTCCCATGGCCGGCCCGCTATGGGGCGAGACTCGAGCTTGGTCAGGTCGAGCCCGCGGGCGGCGAACGCGCCGAGCGCCCGGTACAGCGATCCGGGAACGTTGGGCAAAGTGACGACGAGCGACGTCTTGCGGGCCCGCTCGGCCGGTGCCGGCTCCCGCGCCACGACGAGGAACCGCGTGTAGTTCTCGGCGTGGTCCTCGAGGTGCTCCTGCAGCACGGCTCCGCCGTACAGCTCCGCGGCCAGGGAGGAGGCGATCGCCGCGTCGGCCCCGACCCGGCCCGCCATCAGGTCCCGCACGCTGCCCGCGGTGTCGTACGCCGGGACTGGAGCGATTTCAGCGTGCGCGGCGAAGAAGCGCCGGCACTGCGCGAGGGCCACCGGGTGCGATGCCACCCGCCGCACGTCCGGAAGCCGGGTGCCGGGGCGGGCGATGAGGCAGTGACGCACCCGGACCTGCGTTTCCCCGACGACGGACAGCTCGTGTGCGCCCAGCAGGTCGTAGTTCTCGTGCACCGAGCCCGCGAGCGAATTTTCGATGGGGACGACGCCCCGGCCGGCCTCCCCCGTCTCGACCGCCCGGAACAGATCCTCGAAGCTCGCGCAAGGCAGGAGCACGAGATCGGTCCCGATCGCCTCGAGCGCCGCCGCGTGGCTGAACGAGCCCGCTTCCCCCTGAATCGCCACTGTCACCATGCCGTGCCTCGCCTGAAAAGACGAGCGGCCCGCTTCGATCACGGGCCGCTCGTGTGAGCTGGGAGAGAATCGGGACTTATCTAGTCGCGCGCCTGTCTCCAGCAACGGCCCGGGTCGGGGATGTAAAGCGAAAGCAGCGCGCAAAGGTCGACGGGGGCACCATAAGGGCATGTTAGTCCCCCGTCGGGGGAGCGTCAATCGGACGCCGCTCGAGCGGGATCGGTGAACAGTCAAAACCCTTGCCGAACTGGTGGTGACTTGCGAGGTTACGTTTTCCCGGCGCCGTAGCCAAGTGGTAAGGCAGAGGTCTGCAAAACCTCTATTCGTCGGTTCGATTCCGACCGGCGCCTCTGGAGGCCGCCATCGCCCGCATCCTGATCGTCGACGACGACGTCTCGTTCCGACAAGCCCTCACCAAACACCTGGAACGCGCCGGCCACGACGTCCGCCAAGCCCCGGACGGCGAGGCCGGCATCCGCGCCCTCGAGCGACAGCCCGCCGACGTGGCCATCGTGGACATCTTCATGCCCGGGCAGGGGGGCCTGCACACCATCGACCGGCTGCGTCGGGCGTGGCCGGCGGTGAAGATCGTCGCGATATCCGGCGTGCCCAGCGCGGGATCGCTCGACGTGAAGGGCCACGCGGTGGCGCTGGGCGCCGATCACTTCATTAGCAAGCCGTTCGAGGCGGCCGTCCTGGTCGAGATCGTCGCCAGGCTGCTCAAGCAGACGGACGGGCCATCGCCACCGTGACGCCGTCCAATCGCGTTACGGGGCGGGGTGAGACCCGGACGCCCTGACCCGCCGGGGGGCGGACGAGACCCCCCCGCCCCCGGTCCGCTTGGCGGCGACGAAGCTCGCGATCTGCCGCAGCGTCCGGAAGTCGTCGATCTCGAGCTCCTCGAACGATACGTGGATCGAGAACTGCTCCTCGAGCGCGGCGAGCAGCTTGACGAACATCAGTGAATCCACCACGCCCGTGGCGAACAAGTCGACGTCCGCAGCCGGCACTTCGATCTGCAGCCGCTCCGCGAACAACTGCCCGATCTTCACCTCGATCTCGCGCGCGTCAGTCATCCGGCAACTCCCGGTGCTCGGTCGCGACTAGATCGTACAGGAGACGGTCGTAGGGGCGACCGTCGATCCAGTGGCAGCGCCGTTGCCGTCCGATGTAGTGGAAGCCGAGGCGCTCGAGTCCCCGCTGGGCGGGAATGTTGATCTCCACGGTCCACGCGCCGACCGATTCGAGCCCCAGCTCCGTGAAGGCGTAGGTCAAGAGCTTGGACGCCCCGCGCGGGGCGCAGCCGCCGTAGCGCTTCCGGCCCAGCACCGCCCACATGGAGGCGGCGCTGCGGAAGCGGCGATCCACGTTCGACAGGCCCACGACGCCGATCGGCAGCTCGCCGTCATCCGCCGTGAATACGCGCAGCACGTGCAGGTCCCGCTGCGTCATCACCTTGAGCGTGACCGGCGTCAGGCTCGCGAACCCGTTCCCGAAGTCGAGCCACTTGTTGTTCTCCTCCTTGCCGAGCCATTCGGCGACGAGCTCGATCAGCTCCGGGCAGTCGAGCGGCAGCAGCTTCATCACGTGTCGGCCCCGGCGACCGCCGCCTCGGGCGAGAACCGCTCCTTGAGCCGGCGCCGGTCGATCTTGCCGTTGGCGGTCTTGGGGAGCGCCTCGAACTCGAGCCACCGGGAGGGAAGCATGTACGACGGGAGCACGCGGCCCACGCTCTCGCGCAGGCCGACGGCCGTCGCTCCACTGCCGGGGAGCGGCACGTAGGCGCAGCAGATGGCCGTGCCGTCGAAGTCCCGGCTCGGCACGCCGACCACGGCGCACTCCCGCAGCGTGCCCAGAGCGTGCAGCGCCGCTTCGATCTCGCCCAGCTCGATGCGGTAGCCGCGGGCCTTGATCTGCGAATCGGCCCGGCCGAGGAAGCGGACCAGGCCGTCCGGGTCGACCGTCGCGAGGTCGCCGGTGCGGTACATCCGGTCGCCCGCCCCGCCGTCCCCCGGATAGGGGAGGAACGCCGCGCGCGTCTTCTCGGGATCGCGCCAGTAGCCGCGACTCAACCCCGCGCCCCGGATGTACAGGTCGCCCACTTCGCCGGGGGGAACGGGCTGCAGCTGCTCGTCCAGCACCAGCAGCTCCTCTCCGCCGCACGCTCGCCCTATCGGTATGGTCTCGGCTTCGCTCGCGGGGCACGCCGGGACCGTGTAGTAGCTGCTCGCGATGGTCGCCTCGGTGGGGCCGTACAGGTTGGTGAACGTGACGTGCGGCAGCCGCTGCATCCAGTAGATCAGCGCCGGCGTCGGGAAGACTTCACCGCACCACAGGACCCGGCGCAGGTTCGGGAAGTCGCCGTGGCGCACCACGTCGAACTTCGCCATATAGTTGAGCACCGAGGGCACCGAGAACCACTGGGTCAACTCGGCGCCCCGGATCAGCTCCGCCAGTTTCCTCGGCAGCAGGTTCAGCTCGGGCGGCACGAGGTGCAGCTCGGCCCCCGCGGCGAACGTGCCGAACATGTCGAACGTCGAGAGGTCGAAGTGCAGGGGGGGATGCCCCGAGATCCGGTCGCCCGGCGCCGTGCCGAAGTACGACACGGCCCACTCGACGAACCGGCGCACGCTCGCGTGCGTGATCACGACGCCCTTCGGCGTGCCCGTGGAGCCCGAAGTAAAGAGGATGTGGGCCGGGTCCTCGGGCCGATTGGTGCAGGCGGGAACGGTGTCCGGGTACGAGGCGAAGTCCCCCGCGGTGAACTGCGCGGGCGTTCCCTCCGGGGGCGCGTCGGCGCCCACCCAGCCGAGCGTGTGCGTGGCCGCGAAGCGCGGGACTCGCATCAGCGCTTGGAGCGACGGACCGGCGTCGCCGGCGGCGAGGATCCAGCGGGTGTCGCACGACGCGATCATCCGCTCGAGCCGGGGGACGGGGCTGGCGAGGTCGAGCGGCACGTACAGTGCGTCGGCCTTGAGCACGCCGAGCACCGCGATGATCGCCGCCGGCGATTTCGGCATCAGGAGGCACACGCGGTCGCCGCGGCCGACGGCGGCGTCCCGCAACAGGTGCCCCAGCCGATTGCCGGCCCGCTCGAGCGCCTCGTACGTCAGACGCTCCCCCTGGAAGACGAGGGCGCCCGCGTCGGGACGGTGCGCGGCCTGCTCGGTGACCCAGTGCTGCAGCAATCCGGTCACGGCGCGACGCGCTCCGCGGCGCGCTCGCACACGACGCCGATGTGCTCGAGCTCTTCCGGGCTGGCGGGAACGTCGAGGATGATGGTCCGGTACCCGACGCCCACGTAGCGGGCGACTTCGTCCGCCACGCGGTCGTAGCTCCCCACAAGGTACGGACAGAACGTCTTGTAGTTCTCGAACGGCGCCATCCAGTACGGCTGCTCGTCGCCGGCCTTGGTCTCGCCGAGCTGCGACAGCTGCTTGTGCCATTCGGAATCGGACCGCTTCATCGCCAGCTGGTGGGCGAGCTGCCCCTTGCGGTCTTCCGGGAAGCGCGCCCGCGCCACCCGCCACGCCTCGGCCCGGTCCTCCCGCGCGATGATCCCTATGCGGATCCCCCAATCCGCCGCGTCGCCGGGCGGCACCGCTTCGTATTCCGCGGCCGGCTTCGGGTAACGCACGGCCAGAGCGCCGAGCTGACGCGCGGCCGCGAGCCCCGCGTCCGACGAGCCGGAGACGAACACGCCGGGGACGAGGTCCGGCGCCAGCGCCGGCGCGAGCTTCAGGTTCGTCACCCCGTAGTAGCGCCCTTCGAACGTCACCGGCGCCGGTCCGCGCAACAGGCGCATGATGAGCGTCGTGTACTCGACGAGGCGCGCGTAGCGCTCGTCGTGGGGCGTCGGGTCATGCAGCGCTTCGAGGTCGTTCTTGAAGCCGCCCGCCACCATGTTGAGGTAGACCCGACGGCCGTGGAGGAACCCCAGGGACGAGACCAGCTTCGCGGCGGCGTAGGGGTGCAGGTAAACCGGCTGCACGGCGACGAGCGGGCTGAGGCGCTCGGTGTGGGTGATCACCTCCTGGGCGATGAGCCACGGGTCCACGAGGCCGTTGTCGGTATACACGAGGATGCCCTCGCACCCGGCGGCCTCGCTCCAGCGTGCTAGGTCGACCACCTCTCGCAGGTAGGTGCTCGGGGCTGCACCATGAGAGGGCGGGCAAGTTGCGAACACCTTGAGGCCGGAATCGAGCATGCGCATGCCGGCCTCCTTTGCAAGAAGCGCGCTGCGTCGTCGCCCGGCCCGGCCCGGCCAGCGTGTGGCGCAGGCGCCACGCCACCCGCCACACTGTGAGACAGTTTCTTCACCGTTCAAGGGGAACATGCAACGACCGGCTGCGGGAACCACCGCAGCCGGTCGAGTGCGTGTCGCTGCGCGATCGGTGAGCGCTACCCGGCGGCTGCCACCTTCGCCGGCTCGGGCGGCATGGCCGAGACGATGACGCCCTGGCCGAGGGAAACGCCCGGTCCCGCCGTCGCTCCCTGCTCGCCGAAGTACGCTTCCTCGCCGTGCTCGCTCAGGTCGAGCCCGGAGAGCTGGTCGCGCACGTCCGCCTTCGCGCCGAGCGTGGCCTGCACCAGCGCCATGATGACCGCCGTCCCCGCCCCAGCGAGCACCACGGCAGCCAGCACCGCCGTGAGCTGCACGCCCATCTGGGCGAAATTGCCCGCCAGCCACCCATCGCCGCCCGCTGGGTTCGCCAGTTTCGTGGCGAACACGCCCGTGAGCAGCGCCCCAGCCACTCCTGCGAGCCCGTGGCAGGAGAACACGTCTAGCGAGTCGTCGAGCCGTGTCGTGGCGCGTATCTGGATGGCGGTGTAGCTCACGAGCGCAGCCAGGGCGCCCACCGCGAGCGACGCCGCGACCGTGATGTAGCCGGCGGCCGGCGTGATGCCGACCAGCCCGACCACGAGGCCGGTGGCGCCACCCACCGCGGTCGCCTTGCCGGTACGCAACAGGTCGAGGCACACCCACACGACTAGCGCGGTCGCGGCGGCCGTATTGGTGTTCGTGAACGCGAGCGCGGCGAGGCCGTTGGCGGCGAGCGCGGAGCCCGCGTTGAACCCGAACCAGCCGAACCACAAGAGCCCCGCGCCCAGCAGCACCAGCGGGACGCTATGGGGGACGATGGGCGTGCGCTTGAAATCCTTGCGAGGTCCGAGCATCCGGGCGGCGACTAAAGCGGAAACGCCCGCGCTGATGTGCACCACGGTGCCACCCGCGAAATCGAGCGCGCCGAGCTTCTGAAGCCAGCCGCCGGCACCCCACACCCAATGCGCCAGCGGATCGTATACGAAGGTGGCCCAGAGCAGGATGAACACGACGTACGCGCGGAAGCGCATGCGCTCCACAATCGCGCCCGAGATCAGGGCCGGCGTGATGATCGCGAACATCAATTGGAACATCGCGTGCGCCTGGAGCGGAATCGTCGCGGCATAGGCGGGATCGGGTTCGAGGCCCACGCCCTTGAAGCCCAACCAGGCGAGCCCGCCCCACCACGGCGTGCCGTGCGCGAATGCGATGGAGTAGCCCACCAGCACCCATTGCACGCTGATCAGGCCCAGGGCGACGACACTCATCATCATCGTGTTGAGCGCGTTCTTCGGCCGCACCAGGCCGCCGTAAAAGAACGCCAGCCCCACGGTCATCACCATCACCAGGGCGGTGGAGGTGAGGACCCAGGCGGTATCGCCCGCGGAGATCGTGTTCATGGCTCCTCCTCTCCCGCCGAGACCCCGGCGTGGTGTGCGCTCTCGAGTGCAGCCCGCTGCACCGCCGCGGCGTTCACGGCCGTGAGCGCCGCGTTGTCGACCTCGCCCGTGCGGATGCGGATCACGCGCTCGATCGGCTGGACGAAGATCTTGCCGTCGCCGACCTCGCCCGTTCGAGCCGAGGCCAGGATGGCCTTGATGCACGGCTCCACGAACGGCTCGGAGCACGCCATCTCGATCTTCACCTTCTCGTGGAACTCCATGACGACGGTGGTGCCGCGGTACTGACTGACGATCTCCTGCTCACCCCCGTGGCCGCTCACGCGGCTGAGGGTGATCCCGGTGACGCCGGCCTGGAACAGGGCCGCCTTGACGTCGGGCAGGCGTTCGGGCCGGACGATGGTTGTGATGAGTTTCATGGTGGACAAGCTACCCCCTGAGATGTGTACTGTCAACGGAATCGTGCATGAGATGCACGAATTGCCAGCCAGCTGTCACGAAGCGCCCCAGCGCACGTTGCGTCCCGTCGCTTCGAAAATGCTGCGAAAGCACGTTCCGCAGCGCATGCCGTCCATGCGGGTTAGCCCATCCGGGTGGTGCGGGGCTCGCGGATTTTGTGTTTTTCGCGCTCCGTCACACTTTGGAGCGTCCCAGTTCAGGAGGGTGTATGCTTGGCCTGACTCGAGCACTCTCGACACTCGGCCTCCTGGTGGTCGGCGCGGCGGCCATGGCGCGGGCCCAGCGCCCCCAGACGCGGGAGGGCTTCTGGATCGGCTTCGGATTCGGCTACGGGCACAGCTCTCTGTCGTGCGGATCCGGCTGCTCCTTCACCGACGCCTCGAAGGGTGGTGGGGGCGCGGGCTTCATCAAGCTCGGAGGTACCTTGAGCCCGAGGGTGTTATTGGGCGGCGAGGTGAATGCATGGGTGAAGGATGTGTCGGGCACCACGGAAGAGGTCGGCAACGTTTCCGCTGCCCTCTACTACTACCCGGCTGCTACATCCGGCTTCTTCCTGAAGGGCGGCGCCGGGTTCGCCTCCTACATCCTGCACAACGGCGGTACGTCGGTGACGGCGAGCGGCATCGGTCTGATTGCGGGCCTCGGCTACGACGTCCGCGTCGGGCGCATGATCTCCCTCACGCCCACGGGGAACTTCTATTGGGGTTCTGACGGAGATCTGAAGGACGGCGGGACGGTGCTGATCCCGTCCGTGAAGCACACCACTTTCGATTTCGGTCTGGGCATCACCTTCCACTGATGTCGCTGGACCAGCGCGCGGTCGATTGACCCCGGGCGAGGACAGCCTCGCCCAGCCGCGCGCTCACGAGGGTCGGCACGAAATTCGCCTTCCCGCGGGCCGTCATCGCCCTCGGAGGGTGCCATGTTCACTCCAGCACGCGTCATCGCGGTCTGCGCCGCGCTCTGCTGCGCGGCGTCTGCCGCCCACGCCCAGTACCCGCAACGCCGCGACGGATTCTGGATCGGCTTCGGGCTCGGGTATGGAACGGCCGACGTCACGTGCGACAACTGCAACAGCGTGTCCCGTCAGGGTGGCGTCACGGCCTTCCTGAAGCTGGGCGGCGCGCCCAGCCGCAACCTCCTCGTCGGCGGAGCGGTGAACGCGTGGTCACACGACGACGGCAACGCTACGGAGACGATGACGAACCTCACCGCATCGCTCTACCTGTATCCCGAGGCGCGCAGCGGGTTCTTTCTCACCGGTGGGCTCGGGTTCTCCAATTATCACATCAATTCGACCCCTTCCTGGGACGGGAACGGATGGGGGTTCACGGTCGGAGCCGGCTACGACATCCGCGTCGGTCGCGACATCTCGCTCACGCCGGTCGTCAACTACGTGTGGGGCGGCGTGGGCGACGTGAACCAGTCGGGCTCGGGCCCGGTGTTTACCGGCTGGAGGCAGAACGTCCTCGACTTCGGGTTGGGCGTGACGTTCCACTGAGTCGGCCGGGCGCTGCGTGCAATTTGTGCAGCGACTTGCGCTCGCCACGGGGGGCGCCAGGTTGAGGCACACCGAGGAACGGAGCGCGGCATGGGTGCACTGGCTCGGGTGCTGATGGCGGTCGGCATTCTCGCGGGCGGCAGTGGGGGCCTCGTGGCGGGGCAGGAACCGGCGAGCAATCCGGAGCCCGCGCCGCGGCACGGCTTCTGGTTCGGGGCCGGGTTCGGGATCGGGTCGTTGGGGCGGACGTGCGACATCTGCGACAACCTCCCGGGTGAATCGGGCCCCACCGCATACATCAAGGCGGGCGGGACGCCCGACCGGCAGATGGCGATCGGCGTCGAGCTGACCGGCTGGCACAAGAAGGTACAGGGCTCGACCATCACGAGCGGCAGCGCGCTCGTAGTGGTCTCCCTGTATCCATCCAGCACGAGCGGCCTGTTCTTGAAGGGTGGACTGGGGGGATCGTTGTACCGCCAGGAGGCTCCGACGAAACCCGCGTCGGACACCGCCCAGACGACCGGGTTTGGCCTCACGGCCGGCATCGGCTATGATGTGCCCGTCGCCGCCCACGTGTACCTGACGCCCGTCGCGAATTTCGTATTCGGCAGCCTGGGCAACATCCGGCCGGGCGGGGTGTTCATGCCGGGGGTGCAGCAGACGCTGCTACAGTTGGCGTTGGGCGTGACGTTCCACTAGCGGGCCCTTCATTAACTAGTCCACCAGGGGGTCCACCCGTTCCATGGTGACCCTGCTGCTGACGCTCGGCTGTCAGGCGGCCGCGTTGTGCCCGCAGGCCGCGCTCGCGGCGGGCGAGGCCGACGCCGGGTGGTCTGCCTACCGCCGCGGGGCCGTGGCCGAGGCGACCGCCCGGTTTACGGCCGCCGATTCGCTCTGCCCGGGGAATCACGCGGCGCAAGTGGGGCTCGGCTTCGTGCGGTTGCGACAGGGAGCCGCACGCGCCGCCCTGGAGCGGTTCGTCGCGGGCTTGGAGAGCGACTCGGGTGACGCCGAAGCGTGGTATGGGCTCGGCCTGGCCCGCGGGCGGATGGGGCAACGCGGCGCGGCGGTCGCGGCCTGGCGGCGCGCGTTGCTGCTCGCCCCGGGCTATGCAGACGCCGCACAGCAGATCCTCGCGCTCGGCATCGACAGCGGCCTCACGCTCGCACCGGCCAGCCGTCCCGACAGCGCCGCCGGGCCCGCCCGCACCGCCGGGGACGGCTTCGAGATTCGCGCGGGCGGCGCGTGGCGGCCGTTTTACGTGAAGGGCGTCAACCTCGGCGTTGCCCTCCCCGGCCATTTTCCCTCCGAGTTCCCCACCGACGACTCGACGTACGCCCGCTGGCTCGAGCTGATCGCGGCGGCGAACGCCAACGCCGTCCGCCTCTACACCATTCTCCCGCCCGCCTTTTACCGCGCGCTTCGGGCGTGGAACGGCGCCCACCCCGATCAGGCGCTGTGGTTGTTGCACGGCGTCTGGACCGAGCTGCCGCCCGGCAACGACTACGACGCGGCGGCCTGGAAGGCGGCGTTCCGTGCGGAGGTGCGCCGGGGGGTCGACGTGGTGCACGGCCACGCGCTCATCGCGGCTCGCGCGGGGCACGCGTACGGCCGCTACGACAGCGACGTGTCGGATCACGTGCTGGGGTTCATCATCGGCCGCGAGTGGGAGCCGTTCTCGATTCGCGCCCACAACGTCCGGCGGCGCGAGCGCACGAGATTCGCCGGGCGGTTTCTCGCCGTGGATCACGGCACGCCCGCCGACGTGTGGATGGCGGAGCAGTGCGACTACCTCCTCGCCTACGAATGGGACACCTACCACGCCCAGCGGCCGATCGCCTATACCAACTGGCCCACGCTCGACCCGCTGTCGCACCCGACCGAGCCCACGCTCAAGGAGGAGCAGCGGCTGCGGCGGCGCTACGGCTTCCCGCCCAACCCGCGGCTCAAGGAATACGACAACGACCGCGAGTCGCTCGATGCGATGCTGGTGCGCACGACGGCCGCCGACGTGGCGGGGTATTTCGCGTCGTATCATGCGTATCCCTACTATCCGGACTTCATCGCTCTCGATTCGGCGTACGGCGCCGCGCGCTCGACCCTAGGGCCCTCGCACTACCTGGGCTATCTGCGGGCGCTCAAGCGACATCACACCGGGCGACCGCTGCTGATCGCCGAGTACGGCGTGCCCTCGTCGCGCGGAGTGTCGCATTTGCAGTCCGAGGGGATGGGCCACGGCGGGCACGACGAACGAGCGATGGCCGCGCTCGACGCCCGGCTGACCCGCGAGGTACGCGAGTCCGGCGCCGCGGGCGGGGTCCTGTTCGCCTGGCTCGACGAGTGGTTCAAGCACACCTGGGTCACGATCGACCTCGAGACGCCGGCCGAGCGTACCCGGCTGTGGCACAACGTGGAGAACGCCGAGCAGAACTACGGCCTGCTGGGGGAGTATGCGGGGCCGGCGGACGCGACGCCCGAGCCCGGGGGCGACCCCGCGCCGTGGCTGGGACTGCCCCTGCTCGGGCGCAGCGCGGCGCTCGCATTGCGCGTGGGGGCCGATCCATCCTATCTGTATGTCGCCCTCGCGCGGCCCGGTATCGACTCGCTGCGCTACGTCGTGTGCATCGACACCTACCGGCGGGATCGCGGCCAGTTCCGGCTGCCCGGCCTTGCGGGGTCGAGCGATGTGGGTTGCGAGTTCGCGCTGATCTTGAGCGACACGGGCGACGCCCGGCTCGTGGTGGCCCCGTGGTACAATCCGTACCTCGGGCCGCGGAAAGGGATGGGGCCGACGGGGCTCGATCGGTTCTACAACGAGGCGGCGACCGTGGACGTCGCAAGAAGCGACGGGGCGTTCGACTCGCTGTTCGTGACCACCAACCGCTGGCGCATCGGCCGCGACGGCCGGACCTACACCGCGAGCGGAGTGAACCGCGGGCGGCTGCGCTACGGCGGGGTGGCGCAGTCCAGCCTCGCCGACTGGTACGTGGACCGCGCCGCGGGACTCATCGAGGTGCGGCTCCCATGGGCGCTGCTGAACGTCACCGACCCGTCCTCGCGCCGGGTGATGGCGCGCTACCGCCGCGGCGGAGCATTCGAGACCGCGGTGACCGACGGATTCCGGTTCACGGTGGCGGCGCAGGTCCGCGCGAGCGGCGCCGTGGTCGAGCGCCTCGAGTCCGGGCGGACCTACGCCTGGCCCACCTGGGAGGTGCCGGTGTGGCACGAGCGCCTGAAGCCCGCCTACTTCGCGATGCGGGACGAGTGGGGGTCGTGGTGACGGGGCGCGGGACGGTGCTCTTCGCCGCCGCGCTCGTGGCGCGTTCCCTGGCCGCGCAGCTCCCCGCCGCGGACGCGGCGTTCAGTCGGGGTGACTACGCCGCCGCGCGTGCCGGCTACGACCGCGTCCTCGCCGCCGATTCGTCGAACGAGCGCGCGCTGTATCGGCTCGCGATTCTCGACAGCTGGGATGGCAAGCTCGCCCGTTCGCTGGCGCGCTTCGGGAAGCTCCGCCGGATCGACCCCCGCGACCCGGACATCATGGTGGCTCACGCGCAGGTGCTCGCCTGGGCGGGGAGAACCGGGGCATCCGAGGCGCTGTACGACTCGGTCCTGGCGCGGTTCCCGGATCGCGCCGACGCGCAGGCGGGCCGGGCGCGGACGATCGCCTGGAGCGGGGACCTGGATCGCGCCGAGGAGCTGTGGCGCAAGGCGCTGGATCGCCATCCGGACGCTCCCGAGCTGCTGATCGGGCTCGCGCAAACGCTCTATTGGAAGGGACAACCCGGGCTCGCCGAAGCGTACACAGCCCGCGCCCGAGCGCTCGCGCCGGACGACCGCACCGCGCGCGATCTCGAGCGCGCCGTGCGGGCGGCGCTGCGCCCGGAGATCGCGACCTCCGTGGACGGGGCGCACGACTCCGACCACAACGACTTCGTGGCGCAGGAGGCGACCGTCAGCGGTTCGCTCGGCTCCGACCTCCGCGGCACGCTGCGCGCCGGCTGGCGGCGGGCGACCGACCCGGCGGGAGACGGCTCGAGCTACGGGGCGGGTGGCCATCTCATCGCCGCGCTGGGGCACGGCGCGGTGCTGCGGGCGGGCCTGGGGGTGCGGCGGGTACAGCCGGACGTCGGGACGGCGGCGACGCCGCTCACCGCCGAGCTTGGTGTCGGGCTGCGCCCCGCCCGCTATACTGCGGTGAGCCTCGGCTACAGCCGCACGCCGTTCGACGAGACTGCGGGGCTGATGCGTCAGGACCTCGTCATCGATGCCGTCGACATGAGCTTCGATGTGTCGCCCGGCCCGGGATGGTCCCTGTCCGGCGGCGGCGGAGGCGCGTGGTTCTCGGACGCCAATCGACGGTACTCGGCCGTGGGTGCGCTGCTCGGGCGGGTCGTGAAGGGACTGCAGATCGGCCCATACGGCCGGGTAATGGGATACCGCGCGCCGCGGCCCGGGGAGTATTTCACGCCGGTTCGGTTCAGCGTGATCGAGGGCAGGGGCGTGTACCGGTGGCAGCGGAACCGCTGGGGGGTACGGGCCGACGGCGGGGTCGGGTCGCAGCAGGTGCAGGGGTTCGGCCAACCGCCGGCTCCGCACCAGACCGAGTGGCACGTCGGCGTGACGCTGTCGCGCGGCTGGGGCGCGAACAACGAAATTGCGCTCGTCGGCGCGATCACGAACAGCGCCGCGGCCGCGACGACGGCGGGGGCGGTGAGCGAGAGCTTCCGTTACAGCACGCTCGGCGTGCGCTTCCGGCAGGGCTGGTAGCTCAGCGAGACTCGAGCCGGGCGGCGGCACCGAGCCCCAGCGTCCGCAGCAGGCGAACCGCCCGGGCCTGGTCGCGCGGCGCGAGCGCTGCGACGGCGTACCGCATCGCGCGGGCGTGCGGTGGGAAGATGCGCCGGATCAGCCGCCGGCCGGCGGATGTGAGTGTCAGGAGAATCACGCGGCGATCGGTTTCGCCGCGGCGGCGCCGCACCAAGCGCCGTGCGCACAGCTTGTCCACGACGTAGGTCGTGCTGCTCGACTCCACCAGGATCCGCCGCTGCACCTCGCACACCGGTAGCTCTCCCTTGTGGTGCAGGACCTCCAGCACTCCGAACTCGGTGGTGCCGACTCCGAATCGGGCGATGCTCGCCCGGGAGTGGCGCTCGACCGCGTTGAACGCCCGTGCGAGCACCACCCACAGCTGCAGCGGGATGTCTTTCATCTGACCTCCGGAACCTTGCGGGACGGCCCTGTGTTCACGGGTTGCAGGATTTGAAACTATCTCGATTTCGAGATAATCCGCTACGGAGGGCTATGATGCTTGCGAATCTTGGATTACTGGTCTTGCGCCTGATGCTCGGGACGGTGTTTCTTGGCCATGGGGCCCAGAAGGCGTTCGGCGCGTTCGGTGGGCCGGGCTTCGGCGGCATGGCCGGCATGGTCGGGAGCCTGGGCTTGCGGCCGGCTCCGCTGTGGACCGCGCTCGCGGTCGGAGGCGAGCTCGCTGCGGGGCTGCTGTTTCTGTTCGGCGTCTGGACACCGCTCGCGGCGCTCCTGGTGCTCGCCACGATGGCGGTCGCAATCGCCAAGGTGCACGGGCCGAAGGGCTTCTTCGTCCAAAACGGCGGGTACGAGTACAACCTCTTCCTGATCGTCGCGGCGCTGACCGTGGCCGCCCTCGGACCGGGTGCCTTCTCCCTGGCGCACCTGCTCGGGCTGCCTCGGTAAACCGAGCGGGAAGCACGGGCGTGAAGGGATTCTCACCCAGCCCTCACGGACGTGGGGCCCGGCCAATGATATGCTGCATCAGTCATGCGGCCGGGGGTGTTCTCTATGGCTGTGCTCACGCGGCCGAAGCTGCTGGTGCTCGGTGGCGGCTTCGCCGGTCTCGAAGCCGCGTTCTATCTCCGCTGGCGGTTGGGAGAGCGTGCGGACATCACGCTCGTCTCGGATCGCGACCGCTTCCTCTTCAAGCCCGGGGCCGTCTACGTCCCGTTCGGGCTCGATCCCGACACGCTCACCATTCCGCTCGAGCGGCCCACGCACCGCAGGGGCATCGGGTTCGTGCGGGCGCGGGCGCAGCAGATTGATCCGGCGGCCGGCGTGGTCGTCACGGACGGCGGCCGGCTGCCCTATGACCAACTGATCGTGGCGACGGGCGCGACGATCCGGCCCGAGGAGATCCCCGGGCTCGCCGAGCACGCCGAGACGATCTGGACGCCCGAAGCGATGGTGTCGCTGCGCGGCGCGTTTGCGCGGTTGCTGAACGACGCCCGCGCCGGGACGCGGCGGCGCGTGGTGTTCCTGGTGCCTCCGAACAACAAGTGCGCCGGGCCGCTGTACGAGCTGGTGTTCATGCTCGACACCTGGTTGCACCGTCATGGGGGCCGGGCGGCGGTGGACATCGCGTGGAGCACGTACGAATCGAGCTTCATGCAGGTGTTCGGACCGCGCCTGCACGACGTGGTCGTGGGCGAGTTCGCTCGGCGTGGCGTGAGCGGCCACCCGAAGTACGTGGTGGATCGCGTGGGGCCGGGCGAGGTGTGGTACACGAACGGCCAGACCCTGCCGTACGACCTGCTCGTGTCGTTTCCGCCGTACGCCGCCGCGACCGCGTTTCCCGGGCTGCCGCAAGACGAGCGGGGGTTCCTGCAGACCGACATCGTGACCCGTGAGGTGATCGGGCACGCCAATGTGTACGCCGCGGGCGACGGGTCCGACTTTCCCGTGAAGCAGGCGTTCCTCGCGCTGCTCCAGGCCGACGCCGTCGCCGAGCGCATCGCCGCCCAGGTGCTGGGCGAACGTCCCGCGATGGCGTTCGATCCCGTGAGCCTGTGTCTGATGGAGGAGTTCGACACGGCGACGTTCGCGCAGGTGCCGCTGCGGCTCACCGGACGGGCGGAGCGCCCCGTCGAGGTGCGGCGGGATCGGGAGGCCGAGTACCGGGTGGGATCGTCGCCGGCGTGGCGCCTCGGCAAGAAGGTCATGGGGGCATACCTGCCGTGGCGGTTCCGGCACGGCAGCCCGTTCCACGCGGGGCTGCCCTGGAAGGGGCTGGAGCTCGGCTTGAAGGTGATGTCGCGCTTGCTCGCCGCCTGATCGCGTATCTTCGTGTCGGTGTCGACGGTCCAGTTCCTGGGCGCCGCGGGCACGGTGACCGGCTCGCTTCATCTCGTCGTCACCGGCGAGCGTCGGCTGCTGCTCGATTGCGGCTTGTTCCAGGGGCTGAAGGCGCTCCGGTTGCGGAACTGGGACCGGCGCCTGCCGGATCCGCGGACCATCGACGCCGTCGTGTTGAGCCACGCCCACATCGACCACTCGGGGTATCTGCCGTTGCTCGCCCGGAAGGGGTTCCACGGCCCGATTTACTGCACGTCGGGCACGGCCGACCTGTTGCAGGTCGTACTCCCCGACGCCGCCCACCTGCAGGAGGCGGACGCCGAGCGGGCGAACCGGCTCGGCTATTCGAAGCACCGGCCGGCCCTCCCGCTGTACACTCTCGACGACGCCCACGCGGCACTGGCACTGGTCGAGCCGTGCGGATACGACCGTCCCTTCGGCGTAACGGGCGGCGTGACGGCGCTGCTGCGCCGGGCGGGGCACATCCTCGGCTCCGCGACCGTACAGCTCGACGTGGGCGGCACGCGGCTCGTCTACTCGGGCGACTTGGGCCGTTACGACAGGCCTATTCTGCCCGACCCCGAGCCCGTTCGGGAAGCGGACGTCCTGCTGCTCGAATCGACCTACGGCGACCGCCCCCACCCCGGCGGCGCGGAGGCCGATCTGATCCGGATCGTGCGTGACGCCGCCGCCCGCGGCGGTACGATCCTCGTGCCGGCGTTCGCCGTGGACCGGACCCAGGAGTTGCTGTGGATGCTGCGCCGCCTGGAGGAGGCGGGCAGCGTGCCGGCGCTGCCCGTGTACATCGACAGTCCGATGGCGATCGAGGTGACCGAGATCTACCGCCGCCACCCCGAGGACTACGACGCGGAGATGGCGCGGGCGCTCGCTTCGGGCGACCGACCCCTCGCGCCCAGGCACCTGCACGTCGCGCGAACGGAACAGGAGTCTCGAGCCATCAACGGCGTGCGCGGGCCGGCGATCATCATCTCGTCGAGCGGGATGGCCACCGGCGGGCGCATTCTCCACCATCTCGCCCAGCGGTTGCCGGACCAGCGGACGACCGTACTGCTCGTGGGGTACCAGGCCGCGGGGACGCGTGGCCGGGCGCTCGAAGAAGGCGCGAGGGAGCTCAAGATGTTCGGTCAGATGGTGCCGGTCGCGGCCCGCGTGGAGCAGATCGATGCACTGTCAGCGCACGCTGACTGCGAGGAGACCCTGCGCTGGCTCCGCGGATTCACGCGGGCCCCGCGCGCGACGTACCTCGTGCACGGCGAGCCGCAGGCTACGGCAGGGCTCGCAGGCGCGATCCGAGCGCGGTACGGCTGGAACGTCGAGATCGCCGGGGATGGAGAGACGGTAGCGCTGCGGTAGGTCTTGCCGCGTCAGCCGGCGAGCCAGAGACCCAGAGCGCACGCCGCGGCGACCGCGCCGAGTCCCGCCGCTGCCTGGCGCCGGAACGGCGGCGATCCGAGGCCGAGCGTGAGGCAGAGCTTGAACAGGGCGCTCGCGAGCGCGCCGACAGCCAGCGCCTTCGCTGCCACCGGCAGTGAGGCGGGAGAAGCCGCGAGGCGCGCCATAGAGAAGGCGAGCGCGTCCATGTCGCTGATCCCGACGATGGCGGCGGACGTGAGGACGCCGGGGGTTCCCCACAGCTGCTGCGCGAGGGGTATGAGCATCAGCACGACTTGAAAGCCGACCGCCATCTTGATCGCGGACACGAGCCCCAGGGGGCTGCGCATCTCGGCCGGGTTATCGGGTGGGTGCGATGGCCGACGCACCAGGGCGAGCGCTACGACGGCGCTGCCGACGAGCAGTGCCGGAAGCAGGTACCAGAGCGACGCCACGGCGAACGCCGGATTGAGCACGGCGCCCACGAGCAGGACCCGCGGCAGCACGACCGTGCCGGCTCCCACGACGCCGAGGGCCAGGGCAGAGCTGAGTGCCGGCTCCGCCCGGCTGCGCCGCGCGAAGCTCAGCGTGACCGCGGTGGACGAGACGACCCCCCCGAGTAGCCCGGTGACGGCGTAGCCGCGCGTCGCGCCCACGGCCCGGCGGGCAAGGTATCCGGCGAAGCTCAACCCCGAGAACAGCAGCACCACGGTCCACAACGCCCGCGGCCGGATGCTGTCGAACGGGCCGTAAGGTCCCTCCGGGAGGAGGGGCAGGATGACCAGTGCCAGCACCGCGAACTGCAGCGCGGCACCCATTTCGCGCTCGCCGATGCGGCGCACGAGCTGCTGGATGCGGCCTTTTTCCACGAGGGCCAGCACGATGACCGATACCGCCGCGCTCGTGAGCAGCGGGAATCCCAGCCCGGCGACGGCGCCGAGCGCGAGCACGGCGAGCGCCGCGACCTCGGTCGTGCCCTCGATGTCGGCGGGATTGCGCCGGGCCGCCATGATGTACGCGGCCACGGTGAGGGCGATGCCGCCGGCCAGCACCAGGGCGGCGAGCAGTACGAGCCCACCGGTGGCGAGCCAGCCGGCCAGCCCGCCGAGGGTTCCGAGCAGGAGGAAGGTGCGCGCGCCCGCGAACCGCGCCGCCGGGCCGGAGGCGTGGCCCGACCACTCGCGCTCGATGCCGACGGCGAGACCGGCCAGGGCGGCGACGCTCAGATCGCCCGCCACGTCGAGACCGAGGGTGAGGCTCATGGTCGTACGCTAGGCACGGTGCGGTGAAGTCGGGCTGAAGATCGCTTCAGGCAACCTTCAGACTCGCGCCATCGCGGGCCCGCTAGCCTGCACCAGCGAGCCTATGCCAGACGTCGCCACGCTCCGTACGGAGCCCGAGCAGCCGGCCGGCGTGCCAGCGGACGCCGTCTTCCGGGCGCGGGGCCTCACCAAGGTGTACCGCATGGGTGAGGTCCAAGTCCACGCGCTGCGGGCCGTGGACCTCGACCTGTACCGGGGCGAGCTGGTGGTGATTCTCGGGCCGTCCGGCAGCGGCAAGTCCACGCTGCTCAACATCCTGGGCGGGCTCGACGTGCCGACCAGCGGGACGGTGCACTTCTTCGAGCACGATCTGACCGCGGCAAACGACCGTGAGCTCACGCGGTTCCGGCGCGAGCACGTCGGCTTCGTGTTCCAGTTCTACAACCTCATTCCCAGTCTCACGGCGCGCGAGAACGTGGCGCTGGTGACCGAGATCGCCGAGCGCCCGCTCGATCCCGGGGAGGCGCTGCGGCTCGTCGGGCTGGCGGAGCGGCTGGAGCATTTCCCGGCGCAGCTGTCGGGGGGCGAGCAGCAGCGGGTGGCGATCGCGCGCGCCGTTGCCAAGCGGCCCGACGCGCTCCTGTGCGACGAGCCGACGGGGGCGCTCGATTACGAGACGGGCAAGCTCGTCCTGGAGGTGTTGGAGCGGGTCAACCGGGAGCTCGGGACCACGACCGCGCTGATCACCCACAACGCCGCCATCGCTGCGATGGCGGATCGTGTCATTCGTATGCGGAGCGGCGGGATCAGCGAGATCACGCGCAACGCACGACGCGCCACACCGGGCGAGCTCTCGTGGTAGCGCGTCTCAAGGCGCTCGACCGCAAGCTGCTGCGCGACCTGTGGCACCTGCGCGGACAGGTGGCGGCGATCGCGGTGGTGGTGGCGTGCGGTGTCGCGACCGTGGTTACGACGCGCACCTCGTACAGCTCGCTGCTCGCCTCGCGCGCCGCCTATTACGGCGACTACCGGTTCGCCGACGTGTTTGCGCACGTGACCCGGGCGCCGGAAGCGCTGCGTGCGCGGCTCGCGGCCATCGGGGGCGTGGCCGAGGTGGACACGCGAATCGTCACCGAGGTGACACTCGACGTGCCGGGGCTCGCCGAGCCCGCGACAGGGCGGCTCGTATCGATCCCGGAACGGCGGCGGCCGATCCTCAACGACCTGCACCTCCGGCGCGGGCGCTGGCCCGAGCCGGGTCGGCGCGACGAGGTGATGGTGAGCGAGGCGTTCGCCGAGGCGAACGGCCTTGCCGTCGGTGGCACGATCGGAGCGGTGATCAACGGTCGCTGGGATCGCCTGAGGATCGTGGGCGTCGCGCTCTCGCCCGAATACGTGTACGAGATCGGCGCGGGCGGCCTGTTCCCGGACAACCGCCGCTTCGGCGTGTTGTGGATGAGCCGGGACGCGCTGGGACCGGCGTTCGACATGATGGGCGCGTTCAACGACGTGTCGCTCACGCTCACGCCGGGGGCGGTCGAGGCCGACGTGATCACCCGAGTCGACCGGTTGCTGGCGCGCTACGGGGGGCTCGGCGCTTACGGCCGCAGCGATCAGGTGTCGGCGCGATTCCTGAACGACGAGATCGCGCAGAACCGGGTCTCGGGGACCGTCATCCCGGCGATCTTCCTGGGCATCGCCGCGTTTTTGTTGAACATCGTACTCGCCCGGCTCGTGAGCACGGAGCGTGAGCAGATCGGGGTTCTCAAGGCGTTCGGATACAGCGACCGGTCGGTGGGCTGGCACTACCTGAAGCTCGCGCTCGTCGCACTGTTCATCGGTGCAGTCGCGGGGATCGCGCTGGGGCTATGGTTCGCGGGCTTGACCAACGCAAACTATGCGGAGTTCTATCGCTTCCCGACGTTCGTGTTTCGTCTCGACTGGACGGCGGTGGGACTCGCCCTGCTCGTGACGCTCGGCGCGGCCGTCCTCGGGGCGGCAGGCGCGGTGCGACGCGTAGTGGCGCTGCCGCCCGCGACGGCGATGCTCCCGGAGCCGCCCGCGCGGTTCCGTCGCGGCCTGCTGGAGCGGCTCGGACTCGATCGGCTGCTTGCGGCACCGGGGCGCATCATCGCCCGCAACCTCGAGCGCCGTCCCGTCAAGGCCGCCCTGTCCGCCCTCGGCATCGGGTTCGCGGTAGCGATCCTCATGGTGGGGCGATTCTTCATAGACGCGATGCTGTACATGGCGGACGTGCAGTTCCGCCACGTCCAGCGCGAGAACTTGAGCGTGGTCTTCAACGCGCCTCGCCCGCCGGCGGTACGGATCGAGCTCGAGCGCCTTCCCGGCGTGCTCCGTGCGGAGGGATACCGCTCGGTCGCGGTGCGGCTTCTGGCCGGCCATCACAGCCGCCGTACGGCCCTGCTGGGGCTCGACCCAGCAGGGGAGCTGCGCCGCCTGATCGGCCGCGACCTCCGCCCGGTGGCGCTCCCCGCGGAGGGCGTGGTGCTCACGGCGAAGCTCGGGCAGATCCTGCGGGTGGCGCCGGGCGACACCATCACGGTCGAGGTGCTCGAGGGGGCACGGCCGGTGCGACGGGTGGCGGTGGCCGGATTCGTGGACGAGCTGCTCGGCCTCTCGGCCTACATGGACCGGGGCACGCTGAACCGCCTGTTGTGGGAGGGGGGAACTCTGTCGGGCGCCTTCCTGCGTGTCGATCCGCTGGCGGCGCCCGCGCTGTACGGCAAGCTCAAGCGGCTGCCGGGCGTGGCGGGTGTCGCGAGCCGCGACGCGGCGCTCGCGAGCTTCGAAGCCACGCTCGCCACGAGCATCGGCCTCGTCACGACGATCCTCATCGGGTTCGCCGGCGCGCTCGCGGTCGCGATGGTGTACAACGCGGCACGCATCGCGCTGTCGGAGCGGGCGCGGGAGCTCGCCAGTCTTCGGGTGCTCGGCTTCACGCGAGGCGAGATCTCCCTGATGCTGCTCGGCGAGCAGGGGATCCTCACGCTGGCGGGGATCGCGGCGGGCTTCGCGATGGGATACGGCTTCTGCAGCGTGCTGTCCGGCCTGTACCAGTGGGAGCTGTTCAGGATTCCGCTCATCGTGAGCAGGCAGACATACGCCTTCGCCGCGGTCGTCATCGTCGGCGCGGCGGCCGCGTCCGGACTGCTCATCAGGCGGCGGCTGGACCGGCTGGACCTCGTCGCCGTCTTGAAGACCAGGGAGTGAGTGGGCGATGAAGCTGACGCCGAAGCGCATCGGAGTCGGGGCCGCGGTGGCGCTCGCCGCGGGGGGCGCGATCTGGCTGCTGCGGCCGGCCCCGCTCCCGGTGGAAACCGCGCCGGTGACGCGAGGGCTGCTTCAGGTCACGGTGGACGAGGAAGGCGAGACGCGCGTGCGCGACCGGTACGTCGTCGCCGCTCCGGTCGCC